>CADBTL010000099.1 GCA_902797575.1 uncultured bacterium | reverse complement strand
TTCTTATATTTAATATAAAATGTTGAGCATGTTATAATTATTTCTTACAGAGTTGAATTTTTGTATTTCAATTTAAAGGAATTAATTATGAAGACTATATCAACATTTCAAAGATTAAAGGACAGTAATGAAAAAATAGCAATGCTTACGGCTTATGATTATTCTACAGCTCAAGTTCTTGATGCTGCAGAAGTTGATGCTGTATTGGTTGGGGATTCTTTAGCTATGGTCGCGTTAGGATACGAAAATACCTATAATATATCAATCGACGATATGTTAATATTTATTCGCGCAGTAGCACGAGGAGCAAAAAATTCTTTTATTATTGGTGACATGCCTTTTATGAGTTATAATTTATCAATAGAACAAGGCTTGGAAAATGCAGGTAAGATGATTCAAGCTGGAGCAAATGCGGTAAAGCTTGAAGGATGCAATGAATTTATCTTGTCTCTTGTAAGAAGGTGCGTAGAATCAGGTATTCCTGTTCTCGGACATTTAGGCTTTACACCTCAATTAATGAATACTATTGGCGGACACAAAATTCAAGGAAAATCATCTGAAAAAATCGAATCAATTTTATCCTGCGCTAAAGAACTGGAAAAAGCAGGATGCTTTGGTATTGTATTAGAGCTTATGCCGGCTGAAAGTGCAAAATATATAACTGATAATTTAAAAATTCCTACAATAGGAATCGGTGCCGGAGTAAATTGCTCAGGTCAAATTGTTGTAACAGATGACATACTTGGAAAGTTTACAGATTTTGTTCCTAAATTTGTTAAAAGATATGCAAATTTACATGATGAAATGTTAAAAGGAATCAAATTATATAAACAAGAAGTGAAAGAATCTATGTTTCCGTCAGAGCGGGAATCTTTTGAACTGGCAGAATCAGAAAAAGATAAATTAAAAATACAGTAATCTTACGCTCTTGCCGGATATTTACTTTCATTCATAGTCGCTATATTATAGATGTCATGGGGGAAAAATCATGAAGACACAGTTAGAAAATATATACAATTCAGCAAAAGCTGATATTTCAAATGCAATGTCAATTTCTGATATTGATGATATAAGGTTAAAGTATTTAAGCAGAAAAGGTGAGTTTAACTCTATTAAAAAGGGATTAAAAGATTTAACCGATGAAGAAAAGCGAACAGTAGGTGCTTTTGCAAATCAGATTACTCAGGATTTAGAACTTATGCTTAAAGAAAAGCATGATGAATTTTATCAAAAAGAATTAAATGAAAAATTGCAGAATGATAGAATTGATATTACGCTAAGCGGAAAATATATTCCGCAAGGCAAAGTTCATCCTTTAACGTCTACAACGGATGAAATTGTATCGATATTTCAAAATCTTGGCTTTTCTGTAGTAGCACCGGAATTATCACCGGAGGTAGAGACAGAATATTATAATTTTGATATGCTGAATGTTCCTAAGGATCATCCGGCACGTGATGTTCAAGATACTTTCTATGTAAAAGATTTGGCTGGTGTTGTGTTAAGAAGCCAAACTTCAGGCGCTCAAATTCATGTCATGGAAAATCAAAAACCGCCAATAAAAGTTATAGCTCCCGGTAGAGTTTACAGAAATGAAAATATTAATGCAAGAAAGAATAACTTTTTTCATCAAATAGAAGGTTTGTACGTGGATAAAAATATAACCTTCGGTGATTTAAAAGGCGTTCTTAATGAATTTATCAGGTTATATTTCGGTTCTTCTCGCCCAACCAGATTTAGAAGCAGCTTTTTCCCGTTTACGGAGCCTTCTGCCGAAGTTGATGTTCAGTGCATAATGTGTCAAGGCAAAGGATGTCGTACATGCAGCGGTACCGGTTGGCTTGAAGTATTGGGCTGCGGTATGGTTGACACAAATGTATTAAAAGGAGTCGGTATTGACCCTGAAATTTATACAGGATTTGCTTTTGGTATGGGTGTTGAAAGACTTGCAATGCTAAAATATGCTATTGATGATATAAGGCTGTTCTTTAATAATGATAAGCGTTTTCTTGAACAGTTCAACTCATAATTTTAGTTGCTTATTACCTGTGTAGCGAAAATAACATGTTGCTTTTGCAACATATTTGTGATTAAATTTGATTCGTAGGTAATCAAGGAATTGTTATGGAAAATACGCTGCAGCAAGAAGAGTGGAAATTTAAGATAAATCCTTGGATAACGATGATACCTGTCATGTTGTCCATTTTTATGTTTGCATTAGACGAAACTATATCTAATGTTGCGCTTCCATATATGGCTGGTTCTTTTTCTATAAGTCATAATGAATCTACTTGGATTATTACAAGCTATCTCGTTGCAAGCGGCATTCTTATTCCTACGGTAGATTTTTTTAGTCGTTTAATAGGCAGAAAACAGTATTTTATTTTAAGTATTATTATATTTACTGTTGCATCTGTATTCTGCGGTTTAGCTAACTCAATGGCAATGATGTTGTTTGCCAGAATAGTGCAGGGTATTGGCGGTGGTGGTATAATGCCGATTGCTCAAGCGATAATTTTTGAGATATTCCCTAAAGAAAAGTTGCCGCAGGCAATGGCAGTTTTCGGTCTTGGTGTAATTATGGCACCGATTCTCGGTCCTTCGCTTGGCGGTTGGATAACTGAAAATTGGTCTTGGCCTTTTATATATTTTATAAATGTACCATTTGGAATTTTATGTTTATATTTGACTAAAGAGTATATTGAAGAGCCGCCTTATTCAAGAAAACAACAAAACGTGAAGATGGATTTTTCGGGTTTCTTTTTCTTGGCAATTTGGCTTCTTACCTTGCAGATAGTTTTGGATAAAGGAAATGATGCAGATTGGTTTGGTGCTCCTTGGATATGTAAGTTATTTACTGTATCTATGGTATGTTTTATTGCGTTTGTATATATTCAGAAAAAGAAAGCAAAAACCGGTGATGGGCTTATCAATCTTTCTATTTTAAAAAATAAAAATTTTCTTATCGGAACAGGTGGTCAAATAATTTTGATGGCTGTACTGATGTCTTCAGCAGCAATTTTACCTTCAATGCTGCAAAGATTATTAGGTTACACTTCATTTTTAAGCGGATTATCCATGATTCCTCGTGGTGCAGGATGTTTTGTTGCTTCAATACTTAGCGGAATTTTGGTCGTAAGATTAGGTATAAAACCTGTTGCAGTTCTCGGATTAGTTACTTTAGCTGCAGGCGGTTTACTTTTTGGACAGATTAATACAAATATAGCATTGGCGAACATAGCTCTTCCGAATTTTGTGTTTGGAGCAGGCATGGTACTATCTATGGTTCCTTTGTCTAATATATCTTGTGCTACGTTATCTAATGAAGAACAAACAAATGCATCAGGTGTTCAGAATTTATTTAAAAATGTCGGAGCTGCTATAGGGACATCAATTGCAACAACTATGATATCAAGATTTTCTCAAGTACATCAAATGATGATGGTTAAATCTTTGACTGATACAAATTCAGTATTTGCAGAAAAAGTAACAACAATAAGTTCAGCTTTTATGACTCAAGTAGATCCAGTGACTGCTGTTCATATGGCTCAAGGTCAGATTTATCGTATATTAAATCAGCAAGCTGCATTGTGGGGTTATGTAGAAACGTTCAGATATTATGCAGTTGCTGTTGTATTAATTTTACCATTTATATATTTCTTGCATGATACTTCTAAGAAAAAAAATGCAGATTAGTTTGCTGTATTTTGCCAAATGGTAACGGCTTTATATGAACTTCTTACGAGCGGACCAATTTGATAATTTTTAAAACCTATTTTTGAGGCAAGTTTTTTAAGAGATTCAAATTCTTCCAAAGTATAAAATTTTGCAACATCAAGATGTAATTTAGAAGGTTGAATATATTGACCTATTGTGATTATGTCCGTTCCAACTTTTTTTAAATCATAAAGAGTTTGTTCAATCTCTTCTTGAGATTCCCCCAGACCTACCATAAGTCCTGATTTCGTAATAATATTAGAATTTTCTTTTACGTACTTTAATTCATTTAATGAGAGTTTATAATTACCTTGTGGTCTGGCAGTAATAAAAAGTCTTTCAACAGTTTCAATATTATGATTAAATACATCAGGTTTTGCATTAATTATAGTATTAAGCGGTTGGAATTCTTTTTTTGTAAGTACTTTTTCTATGTCATTAAGTGAGTATTTACTCCTAAAATCAGGTGTTAAAATCTCAATTTTAGCGTCGCAAATTTTACGAATTTCTTTGATGCAATTACTAAAATGTTCTGCACCTCCATCTTTTAGGTCATCTCTTGTAACTGATGTTATAACTGCATATTTTAAATTTAAATCTTTAATTGCTTCTGCAATATGTCTGGGTTCATCTAAATCAAGAGGTTCCGGTTTTGATGTTGTAATATTGCAGTATCTGCAATTCCTTGTGCAAATATTGCCCATGATTAAAAATGTTGCTGTATTTCGTGTGTAACATTCGTTTTTATTAGGACATCTCGCTCCTTCGCAAACAGTGTTTAAGCATTTCTCTTTTAAAATTTTTCTGACTGTTTTTGTTTTTTCTGTATCTATAATAGGTCTTTTGAGATATTCAGGTAATCTTTGCATAATAATTTCCTAATGCATTTAATGTTAATAATATGATTATATATCACTCATTTAGATTCTTGAATATTAACTTTTTTTTTGTTAAAATTCGATTTAGAAACTTTACAAAAATTTACTTAATATATCTTAATATGATGATATGATAACTAGCAAGTTTTTGTTTTAAAGGGTTTTATATAAATACAATTTATTATGTGTGTAAGGAGATATATATGCGTATAGATTCAGTTGCTATAGGCTACTCGAACGGTATTTTGGGGAAGGTCAATTGTAGCTCTAAGAAAAATGCACAAGGTGCAGCACTACCATTAGGATATACTGCGATATCTTTTAAAGGTGGTAATCAAGGAGATGTATTACACGTTGTCGCAGAAATAGAACCATCGTATAAAACAGGCGGTGTTGCTACTGTAGCAAAAGATTATAAGTCCTTAAATAACGTAAGTGCAACTGAGCATGGCAGAACAGTAATATTTACACCATATTATAACGGTAATATAAAGTATGATAAAGCCAGCGGAGAATTAATCGAGAGTGTAGACGTGCATAGAGTACCGAGTAATTTACCTGCAGGTCACCCGCTCAAAGGTAAGGAGGGAACACCGTTTTTTACGACAGCAGACTTATCTAAGACATCTGTTGAAGATTTATTAAAGGGTGATAATTATATATTGTTGGAAGAAGTTTCTAGCAAGGATATGTCTTGGGGACTTCAAGATAAGGCTCCTGTAAAACTATATCATTTGCCTGCTGATAAAGCTAAATGTCCTCCTAATACAGATATTTTCTTTGTATATACAGAAGCAACAGCAAGCATGACAAAGCCGTACGAAGGTGGTGGGTATGCTACAACATCTAAACCATATGTTAAATCTTGGAATGGTGATCCTTATGCACAGTTTGACAAAGCTTGTGTTGAGTGCATGAAGGATATTGATAAAAAAATTAAAGGTTTTGATCCGGGTACTGTAATATGTTCCGATTCGCATGCTGCATATGTTTCACATTATATGGCAGTGCAAAATGCTTCCGGAGACAGCTATTTTAAAGATAAAAAACCTACTCAAGTCGGTCATAATTTGGGCGATGGTTATATCGGTAAAACCTCTCCGCGTAATATGCTTGTAAACTTAGGTGCAACAAAAGAACAACTGGAAAAATTGATTAATTCAGAAGAGTATTTAAATGCAGTTGTAAATGGTGAAGAAGATAAATTACTGTTAAAATACTTAAATGCTATATCCTCAGAAACAAAAACCTCTGTATCAGCAATGGATATTCCCATATACTATGGGCTAAAAGGATATCTTCCTATGTTTTCTGTTGTATCAGAGGGCTATCATGATGCAACATTAATAAATCCTGAAGTCGCACCATCATTGCATGATGATTTGGTAAAATTAGAAGCTTTGCAGCGATATATAGGTTTAACGAATGCTTTAAATGATCCAGGAACGTCTGCATTCGTAAAACTCGGAATGGAAGGCTATGGGCGTGATATAGAATTAACAACTGCTTCCGGAAAGAAAGAGACAATAAAAGCTTTTGAATACTTTGATAAAACTCAGTCAGAAGATCATAGTTATGTAAGAGAAATAAAGAGACGTAATAAGATAAATTTAATAAAACGATTTATGCCCGAATATGATGGCGCAATTGCTCTTGATAAGAAAGGACAACCTCTTTCTGCTCAAGCTACAGAAAATCTTTTAAGAGCCGGTCTTACAGGAAAAGACCATGAAATAATTGGCGGTTTTAGCGAAGAATACATCAAAGCATTAGAAAATAAAGAAGATGTAAAATTGATGGTAAGCTGGGGGCGTGGTGACTTCCAGAAAGCAATGGATTGCGTAGTTGATGCGTTTGAACAGTATGTCGAAAATGCACCAAAAGACGACAAGACGCTGTTGTTATTAGGTGGTGATTTAAATATTTCTCCAGAAGAAGGCGAAAGAATAATTAATCGGGTAAAACTACTTTCAGAAAAGGAGAAATTTAAAGGCAGAATTGTTTTAATGAACGGATTTGCTCCTGGACTGCCGTTTGCAAGTGCAGCAGATGTTGCGGTATTCCCGTCAAGATTTGCTCCGTGTGAACTTACTGACTTAGAAGCAATGCATATGTTGTGTACTCCTATTGTTACAAATTGCCAAGGATTAGCTCAGAAAAACTTTGATCCTGATAATCCTGATGAAGCTGCATTAG
The DNA here is from genome assembly GCA_902797575.1 of uncultured bacterium. Taxonomy (GTDB): domain Bacteria; phylum Cyanobacteriota; class Vampirovibrionia; order Gastranaerophilales; family Gastranaerophilaceae; genus CAG-196. Next base: position 5,198 of record CADBTL010000099.1, on the reverse strand, counting down.
CAAATGCATATAAGACTAAACATGAATTTTATATTTCAGAAGAAGAGGCTCTAAAAGATGGTGTTGCACCTGAAAAGCAGAAAAAAGAATTTTTGAAAGTAAGAAATAAGCTTGTAGATGCAGAGACTAAAAAGTATAAAATAAGGACCGGAAAAGATATAACTCCGGAAGAATTACAAAAACGTCTAAGAGCTGACAAAAAGTATGATAAAGCCTTAAGAGAATTAAGAGATGCTATCGTTTCTAAGGAACTCGCAGAATCAATGGAAAGAGCATTGATAAAACACAGAGATGACGATGTAGCTAAAAAAATATTAAAGAATCATGTCCATATAGATACGACATGGGAAGGTAACGGATGGTTAAGTAAGTTAAAACTTGCTGCAGCTGAGTTGTATCGTAGGAAACATATACAATCGAAAGGTCAAGATATTAAAAAAGAAGATTTGATAAAGTTTGATTTTTCAGATTTAACAGTACGCGGTAACAGAAAACTAAACGGACAAAAAGAAAAAAGTTTCTTCGGTTCTTGTAAAAAATGGGCAAAATCTAAAACAGGTAAGTGGACTTTAGGAATTGCAGGCGGAGCTGCTTTAATATCAGGACTTGGGTATGTCGGATATAAAACAGGATGGTTGGATCCGAAATTTGAAGAAAAGAAAAAACATGGACATTTATCAAGAATAGTATAAGAAAAAGACCGATAATATTATCGGTCTTTTTCTCTGTGTTGTCACAAATGACAATTTGGGTTTAAAATATATATATGAAAAAAGTTGTTTTAATAGGATTAGGAGCAGTTGGTCTTACTTATGCCGTAAAGTTAAAGAATAAGTGTGATTTAAGAATTCTTGTTGATGAGGAACGGCTAGTTAAATACAAAAATAATAAACCTGTATTTAACGGCGTTGAACAAGATTTTGATTATATATTGCCTTCTGATAAATTGGATACTGACTTGATAATTATTACGGTAAAATCGCATGGGCTGGTTTCTGCTATAAATTGTTTATACAATTTTGTATCGAATAAAACAAGAATAATATCATTAATAAATGGAATCTCATCAGAAGAGATTATTTCGAAAACTTATCCTAATGCAAAAGTTTTAAAATCTTATTTTATTGGTCATAGTGCTGTAAGAAAAAATAATTATGTAATTCAAGACGGGGTTGGTAAAATTATTGTTGAAAAAGATTCTTTTTTAGAAAATTTTTTTAGTGAAGTAGGAATAGATTATGTAGTTCCTGATGATATCGATTACTCTATGTGGTTAAAATATACATTTAATTTGTTTTCTAATCAAGTTTCAGCAATTTTAAAAATGAATTTCGGTCAGCTTAAACAAAATGAAAATTTTAAAAATTTTGCAAAAAATGTTATTAATGAAGTTAGACAAATTGCAGAATATAAAGGTATAAAAAATCTAAATAAACTGGAGTCTGATGCATTAAATTCTCTTGATTTAATGTGTGATGAAGGAAAAACGTCCATGTTACAGGATATAATTGCAATGAGACCTACAGAAGTTGATATTTTTGCAGGAGAGATTATAAGACTGGGTGAACAATATGGTATTGCTACACCATATAATAAAATACTCTATGAACTAATTAAGATAAAGGAGGAGGATAATGAACGTTGCATTCATACCTGTTAGGGGCGGTAGTAAATCAATTCCTCTTAAGAATATAAAAGAGATTAACGGCAAACCTTTAGTTTATTGGACAGCACTTGCTGCGCAAAAATCTAATTGTATTGATAAGCTCGTTATTGCAACCGATTCAAAGGAAATTAAATCTATCGTTAATGGATTTAATTTTACAAAGCTTGAAGTATATAACAGAAGTGCAGAAAATTCATCAGATACTTCTTCTACAGAGAGTGTAATGTTAGAGTATATTTATAACTCAAATTTAAAAGATGATGATTTATTTTTTTTGATTCAAGCAACATCACCTATGCTTAAAGCAGAATACATCGATAACATGTATAAAAAATATACTAAAATTGATTGCGATTCAATGTTATCTGGTGTAAGAGAAAAACAATTTCATTGGACATTTAATAAAAATGATAATAATTATATAACTCCAATTAATTATGATTATAAAAATCGCCCAAGAAGACAAGAATTTATGGGTATTCTTGCAGAAAATGGAGCATGTTATATAAATACAGTAAAAAATATAAAAAAAGATAAATGCAGATTGTCCGGAAAAGTATCATTTTACGAAATGCCGTCATATACAGCTTATGAAATAGATGAGCAGGAAGATTGGATAATTGTAGAAGATTTGATGCATCAATTTTCTAATAAATAGTTTTTTATTATATACTAATTATAGAATTGTAATTCTTTAGGGGGTAAATCATGAGTATATCTTTTGGAACTGATGGTTGGAGAGCTGTTTTAGGCAAAGAATTTAACGGAGAAAATGTTGAAAGATTAACGCTTGCAATAGGAAAATATGTTGCGGATAATTTTGGATATGAAAAACCGATTCTTGTTGGGTATGATCCCAGAAAGTCTGCGGATGAGTATGCTGCTTTTTGTGCGAATGTCTTAAAAGCAAAAGGTTTTACTGTTTATTTTTCATCAAGAGTCGTGCCGACTCCGGTTTTAGCATATAACGCACTTGAAAAAAATGCATGTGCAATTATGTTTACTGCGTCGCATAATCCTCCTGAGTATTTAGGAATGAAGTTTATTCCTGATTATGCAGGACCTGCAACAAGTGATATAACAAATGCAATTCTTGCGAATCTGGATAAACCATTTCCAAGTGGTGAAAACGGATTATTCCATAAAGTAGATTTTGGTTCAAAATACTATGAACATATAGAGAATATTATTGATTTTAAAAAAATCAATAACTTAAAAACTCATATAATATATGATGGCTTGTATTCCGCGTCAATTGGCTATTTTGATGAATTGTTAAAGCGTAACGGAATAGGTTTTCAAAGTATTCATATGTATCATGATTTTGAGTTTGGCGGTGGAATGCCGGATCCTAAGCCGCGATTTTTAAAAGATTTGATAACAAAAGTTAAGAATACACCAAATTCTATTGGTGTTGCAAATGATGGAGATGCAGATCGATTTGGTATTATTAATGAAAATGGTGAGTATGTTTCTCCGAATGAGATTATCGCTATTTTGCTGAATTATTTGGTAAAAAAAGGATACAAAGGTTCTGTAGTAAAAACAGTCGGCTCCAGTATATTAATTGATATAGTTGCTAAACATATAGGAGTAAATGTGATAGAAACTCCTGTCGGATTCAAACATGTTGGTGAAGCAATGCGTAATAATGATGTTATAATAGGTGGCGAAGAATCAGGCGGATTAAGTATAAAGGGGCATATTCCCGAAAAAGACGGTTTACTTGCCAATTTGTTAGTTCTTGAGGTAATGGCAGATAGCGGAAAAACGCTTGTAGAGTTGCAAGAAGAAATATATTTATTGGCTGAAAATAAATTTTATAATGATAGAATTGATTTAAAGCTGGACAACCAAACAGAAATTTTACCTATATTAGAAAAAGTACAAAATCTAAAAACAATAGGTAAGTATAATATAACGTCTGTTGATACAAAAGATGGTGTAAAATTAATGCTGGGACAAAAAACTAAGATACTTGTTCGACCCAGTGGTACCGAACCTCTTTTAAGAATATATTTTGAATCAAATGACAAAGAAAGGTTGGAATATTTAAAGGAAGAATTTATTATTTCATAATTGACTTTTATTCATTCTTTAATATTCCGTGATACAATGTGCATATGACTAAGATTAGAAAGCTTTATTATTTTGATAAAAAACAAGTAAAAAAGATGATTTCTTTTTTAAACAATGATGATGTTTTTTTTACGGATATTTCTTTTAGTCCTATGGTTGTGTTAAATCATTTATTGCCGCAACGATATAAATTTATGCCTGAATCTTATGTGCTAAAAGATAAAAAAAATATTAGAGCATTAATTACGGTTGCACCTTCTAAAAATCCTTTGAAGCAATTAGAAATTCATAAGTTATTATTTCAGGAAAACAATTATCATGAGGCGGAAGAGCTAATTCAGTATGTAGTGTCAAAATATAAAGCAAATGGTGTAGTTTCGTTTATTGTAAAAATAGATGACTATTTGTCAGACTTAATAAGATTATTTATTGCAAAATGTGGTTTTAGCCAAATATCATACGAAAAATTGTGGATGAATAAAGAATACAATTCATATACATTTGAGGAATTAAGTGAAAAATATAACTCAAAAATGTTTAGAGGTTATAGAGGTTCTGATGTATCAGTTGTGTCAAATATGTACAATGAACAACTTTTGCCCCATATTAGACCTCTATTGGGAAAAGATGTAAAAGATTTTAAAGATTCATTTTATGCAGGTTTGCGGTATTATACCGAATACAAATATGTATATCGTGATAAAAACACAAAAAATATCCATGCTTTTTTATTTATTCGATCTGTCGATAATACGAACTTTGTTCTGGATATTATTCAATCATCTTGGGATGATATAAACTTAGATGAATTATTGGCTTTTGCCTATGCTCAAGTGAAAAAGCGTACGCAAAAGGCAAAACTATATATAAAATCAAAAAAATATATTCAACAATATGAAAAATACGAAAAAGAGTTAATAGATAAAAACTTTGAATGTGTACAAAATAAAGCAATTTTAACTAATTCTTCTGCAAAGATTATAAAAAATGAGTCAGAATCCGTTAAATATACTGTATTAAGTCAGTTCTACAGTGGGTTGAGTATAACCAATAAGTCACAAGTGAAATAATATTTGTTTTTGCTGCAAAATGTATAATTAATTCGCAAAGTTTGAAATTTAATTATTAACTTTTGTAAATAATACTTAAAAGAAGATGTTGACATAAAACTTTTATGTAATATGATAATTCTTGTCGGTGAGGAAACCGCCGGTGCAGACAATGTGCGATGGAGTTTTCCATATTAGAGAGCACGGCTTGAGGAAGTATGAAGTATTCAGGTGTCAGCACGAATTAAAACCCGAAATTTTAAACTTTGATAAATAGCAATCAGGTTAAGAAATTTGATGTGACATTAGTCGCATGGATTTGCACCTTGAAAACAGAATAGAAAACTAAGCGCGAGCAGCGGCTGAAGAGCTGCTCCTGAGAGCGAAGCAACGAAGTTGCAAAG
>CADBTL010000098.1 GCA_902797575.1 uncultured bacterium | reverse complement strand
CGGACGTTTTACCTCTCACAAAAACATTCACTGGATGTTTTTGTTCGGCAGAGTGCCGACACCCCGAATAATCCAAGACGCACGTAGCCTTATTTGAAACCGTTCTCCAGAGATTGCAGTGATAATTTTAATTATCACGCAATCTCAAAAGTTAGCAAGATAAGTGAGAAGATTATTTTTTTAACCACTTACAGCTGTTAAACTGTTTCACTGACATTCTGCCGCAAAAGTTCATCTCTCATTGGTAGAAGTAAAGGGGTAAAGGGGTAAAGGGGTAAAGGGGTAAATGAGGGATAACGAAGCTTCAATAGACTACTCCGCCTATTGAAAAAGAATAACAGAGCCTGTACTAAAATTCTTGATTATGTTTTGAGAGGCTCTCTTTATATCCTCTCAAAATCATCAACACCGTGCTTGCACCACGGACAAATGAAATCAGCAGGAAGTTCTTCTCCTTCATATACATATCCGCAGATTTTGCATCGCCAGCCTGATTTTTGCTTGGTTTCAGGTTTCGGTTTTATATTTTTCTGATAATAATCATAAGTTACTGTAGGCTTATCGGAAATTAGTTCGGAAGCAACCAATTGCGCAATAAAAAGTGTGTGTGTTCCTAAATCAACTTCTTGTTTAACATACGCTGACAAATACGCATTTGTTTCTTTTGATAAATATACAACACCATTAGGACTTCTTTTTGTATCATAAAAACCATCAAACTTATTTACACTTGCTCCGGATTGGAATCCAAATCTCTTAAAAGTATCAAATGTTGCATCTTCCGATAATATTGATACATTGAATTTTTTTGTTTCTTGGATCATTTTATTTGTGTAATTAAGTTTGTTTACGGCAACACCTATTTGACAGGGATCAGAAGTTACCTGCATAACCGTATTAACTATACATCCGTTATCTTTTCCTTCTTGCGCTGCTGTTAAAACATAAAGACCGTATCCTATTTTAAATAATGCTTTTGTATCCATATAAACTCCTTTCCCCCTTTTTTTAACAACCGGAGTAGTCTATTTAAGCTTCGTCATCCCCCATTTACCCCTTTACCCCTTCTTCATCATAATCACTTTCGGTATCGTCATCATCTTCATCTTCGTATTCGGAGTCGTCTTCATAATCATCTTCGTCCTCATCAGATTCGCTTTCGTCATCAGAATAATCATATCCTCCGTCTTCTTCGTCATCTTCTTCTGAATCATAATCGTCATCCTCCTCGTCGTATTCATCGTTGTCATCTTCGTCATTATCGTTGTCGTATTCTTCCTCTTCATTGTCGTATTCTGAAGAATTATCATCCTCTTCTCCTTCCGAATATTCTTCAAATTCTGATTCTTCACTATCTTCCTCGGAATTTTCTTCTTCGTAGTCATCTGAAAAATCATCATTAGAATTTTCGTCTTTATCGGAATTTTCCTGATATTCTTCCACTGTTCTTTCAGGCTCCATAAGAGCACTTTTATCGACTTGAGTTTCAGCATAGTCTAATTCTTGCTTTACGACTTTTTTTGAATACGAGAGTGATAACGGATTTTCAAGCGCTGATTTCAAGGCTTTATAATACCCGTTAGCATCACCTACAAATTTACAAACCCTTGCCAGACAATAATATAAATCACCATTAGGCTCATTATCCAAAGCTGTATATAACAGTTCCAAAATTTCATCCGTCTCATTATTTTTCAGACAAATTTTTACAAGCAGCTTGTATGCTTCTATATCAGCAGGATTATACTGAATAGTCTTTTTTAAATATTCTTTTGCCTCTTCGTCATTACCGTTATTATATGCAATAGAGCCAAGATTGTAGTATGCCCAGCTGTAATCAGGGGAAATATCAAGAACTTTTTTATAATTTTCTACTGCAAAATTTGTTAAACCATCATTTTGATATATATATCCAATGTAAAAATATGCATAAATATCTTTCGGATTTAGTGATACAGCTTTTTGAAAATTATCAAGAGCCTTGTTTTTTTCGTCTTTATTATAATAACAAAGTCCTAAATTAAAATAGGAATTACCGTCATTAGGATCTGTTTGCAGAACTTTTGTAAAACACTCCTCTGCCTCATCCCATTCTTGAAGGTCGACAAGAACCTCACCTAAATTATAATAAAAATCTTCTTGAGGTGAGATTGAGATTGCTCTTTGATAAACATCTTTTGCCTGCTCAAATTTTTTTAACTTTTCATAAACTATACCTAAATTATAAAAAAGTTCAGCATCCTCGGGGAAATAACCGCATAAATACTCAAGATTTTTTTCCGCTTCTTCATTAAAACCCTGACTAACAAGAAGAATTGAAAGTTCTCTTCTTGCCTGAAAATTAGACGGATCATCCTGTAAAAGCTTTTGTAAAGATTTTATATCATTTTCCATAGTTTGATTATATCATATTTTTTTTAGTTGCGAAGAAAATACCAAAAATTAGCCATTGAAACATTTATATACAAAAGCAGCAACGCACTATTAAATATCTTGCTTTTTAAAATATTTTATATTATATTTACCTCTGTAGAGTGCTTACGCCAATATGTCACACTACGTGCGTAAAATGGTTTGGAAGTCGATGCCAGACACATATACAGCAAAAAGAAAAGGAACTTAGATATGAATTTAAAAAACAAACAAGAAATCATTGCAAAATTCGGTGCAACACCAAAAGACACAGGTTCTGCAGAAGTACAAGTTGCAATGCTTACACAGAAAATTTCTGAACTTACCGAACACATGAAATCAAACAAAAAAGACTTTGCTACAAAACGTGGTCTTTTAATGATGGTAGGTAGAAGAAAAAGACTTCTTTCATTTATGAAAGAAAAGAACTTGGAAGGATACAGAAACTTAATCAAAGAACTTGGTATCAGAGGTTAATTTCAAAAAGTTATAAGTTCAACAAAAGACGGTGTTTATGCCGTCTTTTTTGTTTTTTGTGATTTTCTTTTTGTCACCCAGATATTAAGTTTAGGAAGTAAAATACCGAGTGCAATTGTTGAATACGCTAATCCTGCAGTGTGTGCAGTATTTAATTTCCACATATTTTTCTTTGCGAAATTCTCTCCTTTTGCGGCAATCTCATTGTGCGATTTAAGAGAAATATTATTTAGCCAATTTTTAATACCTTTACCTTTTGTATTTCCTTTAAATAAATTTTGACGATTTTTATCAAGCAGATTTGCAACTGCTTTTGCGGCAAATCCGCCTAAAACAAGCCAATTTAAGAACCCTAAGTAATCTCTTGTCACTGTTTCTCTGAGCTCATCCTTATTCTGTGAAGCCAAAAATCTGCCTATAAGTGTCGATGCGTAAACAGTTTTTATTACATTGCCGCTATTTACCGGTCCTGTAAACTCCAGTTTCTTCATAAAATCTTTTGGTGATTTTACTCGCATAACACCTATTGCCATAGCAGCCATACCTGCACTTGCCGCAAATTTTTCAAACAAGAATTTTTTTGAATTATCTTTTGAAGATTCTTTTTTTGCTATTTTACTTTTATAATCTACATCACCAACAAAGCCTTTAGTACCTGTGCGTTTTTCCGTAATTTTTCTGTTTATATATTGATTAACCAAACCTAAACCTGACGCTAAAGCCAAAGCCCCTACGCTTTTTGTTTTATTTATTTTTAAAATCTTATTTATGTATAATTCTTGCTCATTAATCGGTTTTGAAAAAACATCACGTCCCATATCGATAGTATCTCTCAATAAATTTGACAGAGACGTTGAAAGTTTTTTACCGTTTATTTGAATATTTGCGCTGTCGGAACTAATAAGGTTTGTAGCTTTTAAGTCCAGTATTTTAATAAGTTTTTTCCTGTCTTTTTCAGTTAAATGTTTTTCTTCAATAATATCTGATACTGCATTGATTAAATCTTCTTTGCTATTTATTTTAGTATGTATATTTTTGTATTTTAAATTATTCCATTTGTAATTATTCCAACGATTTTCATTTACATATGCTGATGGTTCCTTAATATCAGGTAAAGAATTAATAACATTGGAAACGTACTCTTTTGTACTTTTCGTATTTCGATGGGCTTCTCTTAAAAATGCAATACTGTCTTTTGAAAACCAAGATTCAGTATTAATATTATGCTTGGAATCAACTGTTCTGTTTAATCCAGATGCAATCCATTTTGCAATATAACTTGCACTTAGGCAGACCGTAAGTGTTCCCGTAAACTCCCTAAAAAACGTTTCTGCACCTGCATACTTGTTTCTGTCTTTTGTATCAACATAAGTTCTTGGTCCTACCATTGCAATCAAATCAATACCTACAGCATTTGCCATAGGATTTTTATCCAATGTTCTTAGTGCTGCGGTAATCGGGGCATCCAGTGTACCTTTAAAATTAATATTATTTACTAACATAAAATCTCCTAAAAAATAAGCTCCTTAAATATTTAAGGAACCTATTTTAAAACTATATAACTGCATACAAAATTAAAGTAAGTTCCGACATCGAATCTTACAGCAGCAGCATACTAAGTTGTTGTTAATCAGATTTTTCATATATTTTACCGTGCTTATATTATATTCACGCAGGATTCTAAAAGTCAAGCGGAAGTATAGTAGAAATTTGACTAATTTACCCCATTTACCCCATTTACATTTGTTTGTTATATAATTATTTTAAAGCTCGGAAGAGTAGGGGTAAATATATTTGTTGGCATAGTAATGCCAACCTGCCCCAATTAGAATAAGGGTTGGGTTTTAACCCGACATCAAAAAATAAACAGAAAGGAAAGGGAGATATAAATTATGTCAAAAAACACAATTACTGTTGACGGAAACT
>CADBTL010000097.1 GCA_902797575.1 uncultured bacterium | reverse complement strand
TTGCTTCCATAACAAATATTCTTATTCTTTCCATATGAAAATATCACATCGCTACTATATTTTTATTATAGCATATGTTCATGATATGTTCAATGTTTTTCAAGAATAAAATACCAAAAATTACCTCATTAAAATGAGTTATTAATTGCGCTTAAAAAAGCTGAATATATCAAGTTTGTGGGGATTTTCTATGCTCTCATATTCTTTTGGAGTATTTATTATTACCAAAACTTCATCTTCACCCGACATTTTGAGGTTATTTCTTGCAATTGCTTCTAAGCCTGTAACATTAGAAAAATTCTTGATATTATCCTTTAACTGGTCGTTTAAAGCTAATGCTGCATCCTTTGTTTTTGTTATTTGTACGATTTTTGCTTTATATGATACAACTTTTGAAATATTTAAAACTGCACTTATAGTAATTTGCACAAGGCAAAGTAAAAGAATAATGGTCAAAAATGAGTAATAAAACCCTCTGTTATTTGAAGTTTTTTTTACGGCTATTTTATTAGTAGCCTCTTCCTCTCGCTTTATTACACGTAATTTTTTTTCTCTATTTTTGCCGATCATACTTGTCCACTATAATTTAAAACCTGTAGAAAAACTCACAGTATCTGATTTGTTGCCGTTTGCGTAATAAGATTGTGCAATTCCAAGTTCAAATTTCAAAGAATCAGCATATTTTTTCAGTGCCGGAGTGTAAACTATAGTTAATTCACTTTTATTCTTTCGCGATTGCACATAATTTGAAAATGCACTTTTTAACGTAAGTTTATCCGTAATATGCCATTCAGGAGATAAACTTAAGGTACTCCACTGGCTATTTTCCAGCTCTCTGTTTGCAGATTCTCTAATAGCTGTTTCAAAAGAGAAACGTTTTTGACTGTCATAAATAAAAAAAAAAGCTGTTGTAGCTTCTATCTGCGAATATGAAATCTCTTCTCCGTATCTGGTACCATAACTAAAACCTCCGTTTGAAGCTACTACGCTTCCTGTAAGAGGTAATATATCACTAATACTGTTGCGAACCGCCATAGAGCGGGCAAGTGCGCTGCGTGCGGTATTCGTGTTCGAAGTTATATTTAGGACCCCCACCGGCAGGGTCAACGTCAGCTGGGGGATGTTCACCTCCGGCTTATCAACACTGTCATCGAGATATATTGTCTCAATTAAGTTGTCATCATATTCGACCTGTCCGTTTATCTTATACGTTTCTTTGACTTGCTCCTTAGCCGGGGTTGGACACAAGTTAAGTAATAATATAAGCGATATTAAAAATAATACTCTCTTGAACATACTTATATATTAAAAGAAATAAATCAAAAATTCAAATAATAAATTTTTGTTAATAAACTTAGAACATTATATATCTTGCGGAGTTGTTAAAAAACCTTGTTTAAACGGTACTTCTTTATTAACAAAACCTGTTCTTACAATATTTCTGCCAAACTTTTGTTCAAGTTTATCAAGACTTTTTCCAAGCTTTGTATTTTTGTTATGTTTTTCAGTGTTATTAAACAGCATTAATTGTTCTTCCAGAGTAGAATTAAAATTTTCTAAAACAATTCCTATACTTCTATAAAGCGTGTTTTCACTGTATATTTTTTCCAAAATCTCAAATGCAATTTTAGAAATATCAAATTCAAAATCTAAAGGTGTTTTCGGTGATGCTTTTTCATAGTATGTTTTAAAGTCTTTTGTTTTTAGAAAAACTCCTATTGAAGCGCATTTACAATCAATTTTTCTCAGTCTTTTACAACAACTGTGAATGTGTATAGATAATTCATTTTTTAAAAATGTAATATCCGATGTAAAATCAAGGAATGACTTTGAATCGCTAATTGATTTAGGCAGTTCATTATCATTACAAACTGATGATGTCATAACACCCATTAATTCAGCTTTTGTTGCAAGACCGTTTTTGCCAAAATGCTTTTGTATCCACTTATTATCCCGATTAATGTAATCATATGCTGTTTTTATTCCGTATCCTCTCAGTTTTAATCCTAATCTTCTTCCTATTCCCCAAACCTCATCTATCTCAGTCTGTTTAAGCAGTTTTATTTTAGTTTTGTTGCCTGCAAGTGCAATTCTTGTTTTAGAAGTCTTTGCTTTATCTGAAGCTAATTTGGCTAGAGTTTTAGAAGTGCTGATTCCTATAGTCACAGGAATATCAACTTCATCTGCAATTTTTTCTTGAATTATCTTGCCTAAGTCATAGTAAGTTTTTTTATATAATTTAGTCAAACCGGTAAAATCAACAAACGCTTCATCAATAGAGTACACTTGAACATTCGGACTGAATTCTTTTAATATATTCATAACCGCTTTTGAAATTTTTGTGTATGCGTAGTGATTTGCGGGTATATAAATACATTTAGGATATTTTTCTACTGCTTGAAATAACGGAATACCCATAGGAACACCGATTTGTTTTGCTTCTTTTGACCTTGCAATTACACATCCGCGTTCACCTGATACAACACTTATAGCGACTCCTTTTAATTCAGGATTTAATTTACGTTCACAGGAAACAAAAAAACTATCACAATCTATTAAAGCTATGTACTTTTGATTATCCATTATAAAATATTTTACAGTATTTAATACCTAATATTCAACAAGGTATGTAAAACAAAATTATAATTCCTGTCAAACAACGTTATTATTTGACATAATGAGCCTGTAGTTAAAATTAAAATTTGTAATCACTAAACTTAAGTATTACAAAGCTTTATGCTATAATTGTATACAGAAAGAGGTTTTATAATGTACGAATTTCCTTTTGAATTGGATGATTTTCAGAAACAAGCTTGTGATTGTATAAGTGACGGAAAAAGTGTTGTAGTTTGTGCGCCTACAGGAGCAGGTAAAACTGTTATTGCACAGCATGCCATACATTGTGCATTGCGTGATGGGAAACGTGTTTTTTATACAACTCCATTAAAAGCTCTTTCGAATCAAAAATTTAGTGATTTTTCCGAACAGTACGGAGCTGATAAAGTAGGTTTACTCACTGGTGATACATCTTTTAATCGTGATGCTCAGATTGTTGTTATGACAACAGAAGTTTTTAGAAATATGTTATACGGTACTAATTTTGGTTCAGTTACAGATAACATGAAAGAGGTACGATACGTTATTTTAGACGAGGTTCATTATATGAATGATGAACAACGTGGAACTGTATGGGAAGAAAGTATAATATATTGTCCTACAAATGTTCAAATAATTGCTCTGTCAGCAACTGTTGCAAATGCGGATAAACTCACTGATTGGATAAATACAGTCCATTCAAAAACTGAATTAATCAATACAGATTTTCGTCCTGTTCCATTACGTTTTTATTATTTTGATTCTTCACAACCGAATACCATATTGCCACTTTTAACACCGAGCGGAGCCTTAAATAGTAAGATTAAACCTGAAAAAAAACAATTTAGAAGAGGAAAACCGGTATCAAAAAGGAATACCGTAAAAGATGTTGTAAGAGTTCTGCATGAAAAGGACATGTTGCCTGCTATATATTTTACTTTCTCACGTAAAAAATGTGATGAACAAATGGAAAAATGCGCAGAATTATGTTTAGTAACTCCAGAAGAGCAGGATGAAATAAGACAGATAATAGATGATTATATAGCAGAAAATCCATATTTGTATAAAAATAAACATATCGAATATTTGCTATTAGGAGTTGCATCACATCATGCCGGACTTTTACCCGGATGGAAAGTATTAGTTGAAAAATTGTTCCAAAAAGGTTTGATAAAAGTAGTTTTTGCTACTGAAACTCTGGCGGCAGGAATTAATATGCCTGCTCGTTCTACAGTAATTAGTTCTATCAGCAAAAGAACAGATACAGGACACAGAACGCTTACGCCGAGTGAATTTTTGCAAATGTCAGGACGAGCAGGAAGAAGAGGAATGGATGAAATAGGCTATGTAACAATAGTAGGAACTGCATTCCAAACTCCGGAAGAAGTTGCGGAACTTGTATTAAGTGATGCTAATCCTTTGGAAAGTAAGTTTTCACCAAGTTATTCTATGGTTCTTAACTTGCTTCAAAGATTTACGCTGGAAGAAGCAAAAGAGCTTGTATTAAAAAGTTTTGGGTATTTTTCTTCTAATTCCAGAGTTGAACCTTTACTTAAGCAGCAAGCGGAATATCAAAGAATGATTGATGAATGCAATTCATTCAGATGTTTTTGCAACAGAACAAATCAAGATTTAATAGATTACAACAAAGTTCGTGAAATTTATGTTCAAAACAGAAGGACTTTTAAAACGATTCAGAAACAAGAAAAGAAAAAAAACAGACCTTTAAGTGATGAAGCAAAAGAGTTCGGCAGACAAAATAAAATTATGCTTGATAGAATGCATGGTTATGAATGTGATACTTGCAAATTATTTAAAAAGCATATGAAATCTATTGAGATTTTAAACAGATATGAGTCAAAACAAAAACATCTTACAAAAGAAATAGAAAAACAAAAAGATATTTTTTGGAACCGATTTTTATCTCATCGAGCAGTATTATCAGAATATGGTTTTTTAAATGATGATTATCCGACAGAAAAAGGAATAATAATCTCTCAATTACGTTCAGAAAATGAATTATTTTTGGCCTTAATCGCTTTTTCTGATGTATTAGAAGGATTAACCCCTGCAGAACTCGCTTCTGTAATTTGTGCAATTACAACCGAAGATATGAGGGCAGATTTGTTCTCTCAATTGCCATTATCACCAAACGTAAGAAAACGTTTGAATAAAATTAAAGATATTAAAAGAGCATTAGACAAAAAACAAAAAGAATTTGATGTTGAAGATCCAATGTATATAAATGGTTTTTATTCACCTTTAATTGAAATGTGGGTAAATGGTGCAGAATGGGATTCTATAATTGATGAAGTAGAAATGGGTGAGGGTGATATTGTAAGAACATTTAAGCGTGTAATAGATGTACTGCGTCAGTTCTGTACAATTAACGGTTTTAGTGAGGCATTGGCATTTACTGCAAGAGAAGCAATAGATCTTATAAACAGAAGCCCAATCGATATAGATTAAAAGTAAGAATATGTATATATAAATAAATTTAGGTCTCTTTATTTTATATATTATTTATTAAACAGCAAGATTGTCTGAGATAAAAGCTCGTGGCGGCCTTGTAATAATGCAATCTTTTTAGAGGATGCGGAAAAAGTCGAAAGGGGTAAATGAAGTATTACATAGCTACGTTAAGCTACTCCGCCTATAGAAAAACATGCGGGAGCGGGAGTTGCGTAGCAACTCATTCCCGC
>CADBTL010000096.1 GCA_902797575.1 uncultured bacterium | reverse complement strand
TAGAAAATTTACCAGATAATGTTAAAAAGAATCTTACACCAGAAATGAAAGCAGACATTGAAGCTGGAATGACAACAAAAGATTTTATAGATAAATACAAAGATGTTCTTGCAAAAAATATGGGATTATAAGATTTGTTGATAATTTAGCATAATAAGTACGGGTGGATAAATATCACTCGTACTTTTTAGTGTTCATAAACTAAAAAAATATATAGATACTTGAGTATATAAAATTTTTCATGTCCATTCTGTGTCCATTTGTTGTGATTATATACGGTACAATAAGAAATTTAAAATTGATGAATGGTTGTAATTATTGATTTTATTCAACTTCAAAAAACGGTTTCTTAATGTTCAAATCCTGTCGTTCCGATTTTTTTATTATGCTTACAATCTAATTGGACAGGATTTGAACCTCTATATTTTTATCTTCGAGCTATTTTTGCTTTCGCAAAAATTACGCAAAAAAAAATATATTTACCTCTCCTGTCGTTCCGATTTTTTTTAATATTGCATAGTTTTTTAATACATCGCAGAGTTTATAATAGTACACTTTTTCGTTTTTGTGAGAAAATAAAAGAAAAAGGAAGGAATATTATTATGTCAGAAGTAAGAGTAAGAATCGCGCCTTCTCCCAGCGGGAACCTTCATATAGGTACTGCAAGAACTGCGCTGTTTAATTATTTGTTTGCGAAAAAAAATAACGGTAAATTTGTTTTAAGAATAGAAGATACCGATGCGGAAAGAACTGCTCAAGAGTATGTTGATAATATTTTTGACAGCCTTAAAGCATTAGGATTAAATTGGGATGAAGGTCCAGACGTTGGCGGAAGCTATGGTCCTTATACACAATCACAACGTTTTGATATTTATCCTAAATATGTCCAGCAGCTTCTTGATTCAGGTTTTGCATATGAATGTTTCTGCACACCTGAAGAGCTCGAAGCAGAAAAAGAAGAAGCTACACAAGCAAAAAGAGCTTATGTTTATTCTAAAAAATGTGAAAATCTAACCGAAGAAGAAAAAAATAAATTACGTGCTGAAGGTAGAAAACCCGCTATCAGATTTAATATTGCTAAAGCTCAAGCAGCTTTCCATGATTCTACTATTCTTGAATTTGATGATTTAGTAAAAGGTAAACTGCACGTTGATACAAATCTTATCGGCGATTTTGTTATTATGAAATCCAACGGTGCACCTACATATAACTTTGCTGTTGTTATTGATGATGCTTTAATGAAAATATCTCACGTCATTAGAGGGGAAGATCACATATCAAACACATATAAACAAATCTTAATCTTTGAGGCATTAGGATTTGAAGTACCTCGATTTGGTCACTTAGGTATGATTTTAGCACCTGACAGAAGCAAACTTTCTAAAAGACACGGTGCAACTGCGGTATCAGATTTTGTAAAAGAAGGATATTTAACAGATGCTTTAATTAATTTTGTTGCTCTGCTTGGATGGTCACCTTCTGACGGACAAGAAATAAAAACAGTTGACGAAATTGCTCAAGACTTTAGAATCGGAGAAATCTCTTCTTCTAATTCTATTTTTGAATATGATAAGCTTAAATGGATGAACAGCCACTATATAAAAATGCTGCCAATTGAAGAATTAAAAGAAAGATTAAAGCCATATTTAACAAAGTATGATTTAAATTCTCTTTCAGATGCTCAATATACTAAAATGGTAGAGATTACACGAGAACCGTTAACTTTGTTATCTGATATTACAGATGCAGTTCCGTATTTCTTCGGTAAAGATGTAAGTATTGACCCTGAAACACAGACCGGTACTTTAGATACTGAAGTAGCTCAAAAAGTTCTTGTTGATTTTGTAAATAAAGCAAAAGATTGGGATTGGACAGAAGAAAATCTTCATGAAAAATTGGCTGATTTTAGAGCTTATTGGAAGGAAACAGACGGAATTAAACCTAAAGTAACTATGTGGGCTGTTCGTGCTGCTATTACAGGTAGGACTTGCGGTGCAGATATGGTTGGAATTCTTGAAATATTAGGCAAAGAAACTTCTTTATACAGAGCAGAAAAAGCAATTAAAGTTTCTGTATAATAATATAAACACAATCAAACGGCGCACTCTTTTATAGAGTGCGCCGTTCTTATTAAATGATTTTATAAATAATAATTTCATATTTATGGTAATATAAGAAAAAAGAGGGAATATATTTGACTACAAAAATAGCAATAACAGGTAAAAGCGGAAGTGGAAAAACAACAATAACAAAAGCTTTTTTGAATGTTTTAAAGGAAAATTTTCCTGAAAAATCTATTTTGCTTTTTGATAATGATTTGACCGGTGAACTTGGTCACTCGTTTGGGATGGATATTAGAAATACCATATACGGAATAAGAAGCGGTAAACATGAATATAAAACAGGTATTCCGGAAGGAATGTCAAAACACGAATTTGTAGAATGGGCGCTTGAAGAAATTTTGGTTCCGATTGATGATAATGTAGATATTATAGTTTCATGGTTTGTTGGTGCAAAAGACTGCAGATGTCCTATTACTTCTCAAATAAATGATGCTTGTCAAAAATTAATAGAAAGATATGATTTTGTAATTTTTGATTGTGAATTTGATTTAAAATACCTAAATCAGCTTGTTGATACAAATATAGACCTAGCCCTGATTGTTGCAAATCCTACTATAGAATCTGTTAAGCTTGCAAAAAGAATTGCTGAATTTTCTATAAAACATGCTGCAGGCGGTCAATTAGGTGTAGTTGTAAACAAAGTTAATAACCAAGATTTGGATAATGTTTATCACAAGATGAAAGAAGCAGAACTTGATATATTAGGTTCAATTCCATACGATGACAAACTTGCTTTCGGTACTTCCGATTGGAATTCAGATATTGTTAAAGAAGCTGTAAAAGCATTTTACTTTAGACTTAACTTACCGCAGGAGAATAGCTAATGATTATTTTAGACGGCAAAGCAGTATCTGAAAAAATACTAAATACAATACAAAAACGTGTTGAAAAATTACAAACAGTTCCGCATCTTGCAGTAATTTTGGTTGGTAATGACGCTGCAAGTAAAATCTATGTTAATAACAAAAAGAAAGCGGCTGAAAAGGTTGGTATTAAATCAACTATTATTGAATACGATACAAGTTTAACAGAAGAGGAATTGCTTGCTAAAATTAAAGAATTAAATAGCGATAGAAATGTAACAGGAATTCTTGTTCAACTGCCCCTTCCTGAGCATATTAACAAAAATAATATTATAACAGCTATATCACCAAAGAAAGATGTTGACGGATTCCATCCTGAAAATTGCGGAAAATTATTATCCGGCATGGAGCCTTATTTTTATCCTGCTACACCGCAAGGTATTCTAATGCTTCTTGATGAATATAAAATTCCTATAGAAGGTAAAAATGCAGTTGTTATCGGCAGGTCAAATATTGTCGGTAAGCCAATGGCGCAAATGCTGCTTAAAAGAAATGCAACTGTTACAATGTGTCATTCATATACACAGAACTTGGATGAAATAATAAAAACCGCAGATATCGTGATTTCTGCGGCGGGTAAAAAAATTGTAAGATGTAAGATGGTTAAGAAAAATTCTGTTGTTATTGACGTTGGTATATTCAGAGATTCCAACGGCAAACTTACCGGAGACGTAGATTTTGACTTTGTATCTCCGTCTTGTGGCTTTATTACTCCTGTTCCCGGAGGAGTTGGTCCGATGACAATTGCATCTTTGATGTATAACGCATCTAAAGTATATTTGTAAATTACGATTGTAACAAATGTGTATCTCCCAGTGCTGTAGCTGTAGATTGTTTGTCTGCATCTTTTTCTGCTTGCAGTTGAGTTACAAGTGCCTCATACATTGTTTTCATTGTATCGTATGCGATATCTTTATCTTCAAGTTCTTGTAATAAGGCTTCGTCATATTCTTTTACTTTATAATGACCATATCCTTCGGCTTTTGCGCCTTCCCAGACTTCGCCTTTTGCTTTATTTCCGTATGCACATTTAATCTCTTTGTCAGGATCTTCTGCATCTTCAACTTTAGCAATATATTTATCTTGATATTTAACTTGAGCTTGCAGTTTTTCGCTGTTAGCTTCATATTTAGCAGACCATTGATTCAACATCATAGTATAGTAGTTGAGATCTGCTGTTACGTTTAATAAATTACCTAATTGAGCTGCGCCTGACATTTTCTTATACCTTTTTTTATCTTACATATATATAAAGTATTTCAAAAATATGTAATTTCATAATTGAATATTATTGTTACATTTCTTTACAAATACAGGACGATTTAGAATTATTATCTCGTTATTTTATATATATACTCTTGTACATTTTTCGGTACAAATTGTGTTAAATCTTTATGATACTTTACAAGTTCACGAATAGCAGAAGAAGAAATTTCGCTATGCTCAGGGTTAGCAAGCAAAAACATTGTTTTAATTCCATTATCTAATTTTGAGTTTATATTAGCTAAGTTTTTTTCATATTCAAAATCAATAGTGTTTCTAAGCCCCCTAATCATTACTTCTGCATTATTAGCTTTTGCAAATTCAACCGTCAAACCGGAATAAGAAGTTACATCAACGTTATCAAACACATTTATACAATCTCTGATTAATTGAACTCTATCCTCTACTGGAATTAAGCCATTTTTTTCACTATTATATCCGACAGCAATTATAACCTTATCAAACAGTTTTGCTGAGTCTCTTAGTATATCTAAATGTCCATAAGTAAACGGGTCAAAACTTCCCGGATAAATAGCAATTGTCATTAAGAATTGTCCTCTTTATTATTTTATCATAATTCTATATATTACTACAATATTTTAGCCTTTTGATGTATTATCTTGTTATGGTTCAAGTTAGTTCATTTGAAGAATTAATATCACTTATCAAAGACAGATTGGATATAGTTGACGTCGTTTCGCAATTTGTAGCGTTAAAAAAGAGCGGTGCAAATTATTGGGGACTATGCCCTTTTCATGGTGACAAAAAGCCCTCTATGTCAGTAAGTCCTTCTAAAGGAATTTACAAATGTTTTTCTTGCGGTGCAGGCGGAGACGCACTTAATTTTTTAGTTAAAATTCAAAACCGCGAATACAAAGATGTGATTTTTGAACTTGCTGATAAATTCGGTTTTGAGTTACCTAAAAAATTCCATGCCGTTAACGAAAATAAAAATATAAAAAAAGATATGCTTTTGGCATGCAAAAGAGCAGCTGAATTCTATCATGAAGAATTATTCTCTTCCGGCAGTGACGCAAAAGCGGGCATGGAGTTATTAATTAAAAGGGATATATCTCATGACATCATTACCGCATACAATTTAGGTTTTGCACCAAATAAATACGACTCACTCTATAAAAACCTAAAAAAAGATTTCTCTGATGAAATTCTTGAGAAGGCGGGACTGATAATAAAATCCAATAATGGCGGATACATTGACAGATTCAGGAACAGAGTGATTATCCCAATAAGAAATGAAAACGGAGAGTATGTTGCTTTTGGAGCACGTGCAATTAAAGATGGAGAAGCTGCAAAATATCTGAATTCTTCAGAATCTCTAATTTATAATAAAAGCAGAATTCTTTTTGGCATGGATACTGCCAAAGATTACATCAAAGAACAAGATGGAGTTATCATCATGGAAGGTTATTTTGATGTAATATCGGCTCAATCTCATGGTGTTAGAAATGCAGTCGGTTCATGCGGTACCGCTTTAACACCCGAACATGTAAAATTAATCTCAAGGTATACAAAATCAAGAAGAATATATCTCTCTTTTGATACAGACAAAGCGGGTATTAATGCAACAAAAAGAGGTAGCGCTGTTATAAAGGAAACGTTATCTGCTATTGGTAACGTTAAACAGTTTGATGAGAGTCACATTTCGTCTGTGTCGGATGACAAGTATGCTTGCGAAATACGTGTAGTTTCTCCTCCACAAGGTAAAGATCCGGATGAATTTATAAGAAACATGGGCGGAGATGCTTATTTGGAGTACGCTAAAAATGCACCGCTTCTTATAGATTTCCTATTAAACAACACATTAAAAAATAAAAATGAAGCCAAAACTCCGCAAGAAAAAGCCGAACTGGTAAGCCAAATCATAGATATTTTAAAAGATGTTAATAATAAAATTATTCAAACTGAATATGTAAAAATGGTATCAGGAATTATTGATGTCGATGAAAAAGCTTTAATCAAAGAACTTGCAAAAGCAGGTGCTGATAATGATTATCATTTTAGAGTTCAAGATTCCAATAGAAATGTAACAAATTCTTCACAATTAGAAATAAAAGCGCAAAAAAATTTATTGAGCGTTTTTCTAACAATTGACAGTCCACTAAGTTATATGAGACTTAATGAATTGTTACCCGAAAATATCATTCGAGATGAAAAGTTAATAATTGTAAAAAATACAATTGACAAAATATCGTGTACAATAAATAATGTTAGGGAATTGACGAAAGAATTATACACGCAGTTCATTGAGGATGATAGCCTAACCCAAATCCTAACGGATTTAATCGGTTATTCTGAAGCGTTTAGCGGGCTAAGCGCAGACGAATTCGAAAGAGCGGTAAGGGAAAATATTTCAAGACTTAACAGGTTGTATCAAGAAAAAGAGAAAAAAGAACTTCAATTAATGTATAAACAAGTTAATGACGACGAAATACAAGCCCTCAAAATGCAAATGCAGCTCAGAGATAAATTGAAATTAAGGACTGGAGATTAAATAATGACCCAAAGAAAAAATTCACATTCATCAGTAATCAGTGTAGAAGATGAAAATCTTGATATGCTTGATTTTGACTCAGAAAAAGACATGGTTGGAGAAGCAGAAGACTACATTGAAACAGATTTAGGTACTGATAATATTGAAGATATTATTAGCACATCAAAGTTAAATGGTGTAAAAAGTGATGACTTCTACATGATGGATTCAGATTCAACAAGAGAGCCTGCTGATACAGAAACACAAAAAATCGGTGTTGTAGAAGATCCTGTAAGATTATATTTAAGAGAAATAGGCAGAATCAAACTTTTATCTACTGCTGAAGAAATTGAACTTGCTAAAAAAATTGTCGAAGGTGAAGGTAAAGCTGCTGCTATTGCAAAAAGAAAGTTAGTACAAGCTAATTTAAGATTAGTTGTAAGTATAGCAAAAAAATATGTCGGCAGAGGAATGTTATTCTTAGACCTTATTCAAGAAGGGAATTTAGGTTTGATACGTGCAGCAGAAAAATTTGACCACGAAAGAGGTTTTAAATTCTCAACATATGCAACATGGTGGATTAGACAAGCTATAACAAGAGCTATTGCAGACCAAGCAAGAACAATCAGAATTCCGGTTCACATGGTTGAGACTATCAATAAGTTGAAAAAAGTTACAAGAAGACTGGCTCAAGAACTTTCAAGAAAGCCGACCGAAGAAGAACTTGCAGTTGAGATGGGAGTTTCAATTCCAAAATTAAGAGAAATTGTTAAAATAGCACAAGAACCGTTATCCCTCGAAACACCTATCGGTAAAGAAGAAGATTCAAGACTGGGTGATTTTATTGAGGATAAAGAAGCAGATGCTCCGATTAAAACTGTTGCATCGGAACTTCTTAGAGAAGATCTTGCAGAAGTTTTGTGTACTCTTTCTCCTAGAGAAAGAGATGTGCTAAGATTACGTTTCGGAATGGATGACGGACGACAAAGAACATTGGAAGAAGTAGGACAGTTGTTTGGTGTTACTCGTGAACGTATCAGACAAATTGAGGCAAAAGCGTTGAGGAAACTTAGACATCCAAACAGAAGCAAACGTCTGAGAGAATATGTAGAAAATTAATAAAAAAAGAATCAGTTCGAATAGTGACTGATTCTTTTTTTTGTATATGTGACTAACTTTATAATTATTCTAAAATATGGTAATATATATATTATAAAATGTTGAAGTAGGCTTGCAGAGGGTGTTTATAATTGAAAAGAGGGTGTTTAAAAGGAGTAATATGTTTAGTCTCATTTTTAGTAATATCCGGTTCAGTACTTGCTAATCATACTGAACTCGTTAAACAAAGTATTATTAAACAATCAAAAGAGCTTGGTGTAGAACCTGCTATAATGTTAAGCATAGCAAAAATGGAATCAGGATTTAATCAGAATATAAAAAGTTCAAGCGGACATATCGGAGTTTTTCAACTATCCGGAGCAACAGCTAAGAATATGGGGTTAGACCCTTATAAATTAGATGACAATGTAAAAGGTGGAATTATTTATTATAAAAACATGTACAGTATGTTTAATTCAATGGAGCTTGCTGTTGCCGCATATAATGCAGGGCCTGATGCTATAAAACGTAATAACAATAATATTCCTAAGTATTCACAGCATTTCGTAAACCGAATAATTAAAGATTATAATCATTATAAAAATATGGGAATTTGATACTGTAAATACAAACGTTAATGTAAATACTTCAACTAAACTGCATGATTCCTGTAAAGTAATTGACTATGCTAAAATTATTGGTGTACCTCTTATCTCTTCAGCGGGGTATTTTTTACTACTAAAGCAGGAGAAAATAAAATGAGTAAGTTTAAGTCAAATAATGTAGGCGGAAATGGTAACTTTCCACTAAATAATATCAATGGTCGAGTTAATTTTAATCTAAAAGGTGTAAGATATACTAAGGAAGAGAATAAAGCTTCCATTGGTGACAAATCTGAAGCATTAATAGGAGAACTTGATAAAATGAGTACAATTAACAACGTTGGTTTTACAAAGTCTGAATTTGAATTGGGCTTAACAAGAGAAGAGTTAGAAAAAAGAACACATAAGGACTATTTAACCACAAAGAAGATGCTTGCAGTGGATGCTCCTGAATACATAGCTTTAGAAGATGGTGACAAAGAAGCTTTAAAGCATTTAACAAAAGCTGCTGCAAGAATTGATAAAATAGAGATGATGCTTGATGATCATAACAATTTAGCTTTCAAAGACTATTTAGAACGTGAAATTGCAAAAGGGAATGAGGAAGCAAAACTTACAAAAATTCTTTTTGATGCTCAAAAAGGTATTTTTGCTCTTGATAGAGATTCAAACATGATAAAATTAGCAAAAGGATTAGAACCTAAAAAGGGTATTGGAGTTTATCCTGATGATTTATCAAGAGAAGAATTCCATTCTATATTGATAAAAATGTTAAAAGAAAACAAGGTTGATGAAGTTAGTAAAATTTTAAATCAGCGTTCTGTAGTTAAAAGAGATGGAGATGAATTAAAGGCTATAGATTATGTAGATTATTTTAGAGAAGATTTTGAATATATGGCAGATGAACTTGAAAAAGCTGCAGAATCTTCTACAAATGCTGATTTTAACGAATATTTAAAATTACAAGCAAAAGCACTTAGAACCGCAGATCCGATGTTGGATGGCTATGCAGATAAAAAATGGGCAACATTGCAAGATACTCCGTTAGAGTTTACTATTACAAGAGAAAACTATTCTGACGAAATGACTGAGTCAGTTGTAGAAAATCCCGAGCTAAAAAATTTATTAGATAAACATGGTATTGTACCTGTTTCTAAAGACTGTTTGGGCGGTAGAGTAGGTATAGTAAATAAAAAAGGAACAGATGCGATTTTGAATGTAAAAAAATATTTGCCTCTTATGGCGAAAAATATGCCGTTAAATGATAAGTACGTTCAAAATATTTCTGCTGATAAAGAATCTAAACAAACAATGGTAGATGTAGATTTGGTTGGTGTTTACGGTGATGTTGGCGAGTACCGTGCCGGTATAACGTTAGCAGAAAATCTTCCTAACGATGATAAGCTTTCTGTTAGTAAACTTGACGGTGGAAGAAGAAATGTTTATCATAGACAAATTCGTTTGATAACATCAGACGATGCAAAAGAAAAAATGCAAAAACGTTTGGATGCTATGCTTAATCCTGAATTACATAAATATTATAATGATGAGGCAGACCACTGGTTTACTGTAGGACATGAAAACGGTCACTCTCTTGGACCTAAATCAGGCACTGAAGGTCTTGGCAAGTATAAATCTATCATAGAAGAAAATAAAGCAGATATGGTATCTCTGGCTATGTTAGACGTTTTGACTGAAGCAGGCATGTATACACCTGAACAGAGAGAACAAATTATTGTAACTTATGCCGCTGATAATATGATGATGGCAAAACCGACTTTGAGTCAAGCACACAGAGTAAGATCTGTTATGCAAAATTATTATTTTATCAAAGAAGGTGCTATAACAATATCTCCAGAAGGTGTTCTTGATATAAATATGGATAAGATGGTTCCGACAGCACAAAAAATGCTTAAGGAGATTATTGAAGTTCAACTGAGCGGTGATTTTGACAGAGGTGAAAAATACGTAAATGATTATTTTGTATGGACACCACAGATGGATACCATGGCAAAAAATATCAAGAAAGTATCCAAAACTCTTAACGGAAAAGTTGAATCTCCGCTTGCTGATAAATTACTAAGTGAGTAATTTTATAAGCTTTTTACAACTTGCTTTGCGATAACATGGGGATTGTATTTTTTTAAGCAATCCCTATAGTTATTGTCACTAAAAATTTGTTCTCCTATTTTTTCAAACACGTAATCAATGTTTTTAATAGACTTTCCCTTAAGTATAATATCTGATAAAATTGTTTTTATGTCTATTACAGAAATTACGTTTGTCATGTTCCAAACTAGCCAACTATTGTTTCTCTGAACAGTGTTAATGTACTTTTCTGCAATTTCGTTAGTAAAAATAGAATCGATAGAATCATAAACTATACTTTTTAGAATATCATACAATTCTTCTCTGATACTTTGCTCGTTAGGAACCATAAACAGATTTTCTTTTACTTTACTGCGAACAGATATGATTAATTCGTTTTCTTGAATAAAAACGTTGTCTCTAACCCTTATAGCAGGTAAAATAAATCCGCATTCACTTTGAACCTCATTACGAAGCTCTGAGATAATATCACAAATTAAAACTCCAAACGGGACCAAATCTGAACCTATTTCAATAAGCATTGTGTCTTCATTTAAAGACTCAAATAAATCTTCTATTTTTTGTTCAACCGTAATTCGCTCTTCTTTGCGATTAATCTTAAATAAATTTTTAATCCTCTTTAACATATTTTTTTATTAATTAAAATTTCAACTAAGTCAAATGAAAAGAAGAAATAAAAATTTATCCTTTTTTAGAAAAGTGTTGCATAAGCTTTCCAAAGCCATTTCTCATATCAAGAAATTTTGGACGTAAAGCTCTTGTAAATTCTTTAGGCACAAACCTATCTTCTCTCAGTTGCATTTTATTAGCAACCCTTTCTGCATATTCTATTTCTTTTAATGCAGGATCCGGAGGAATAACAATCGGTTCAAAAGGTGTCATTATTGTTGAAACAGGTAAATCTGATATTCCAAATATTTTTCCCATATAATACACTCCTTATATTCTGCTTGATTTTAAAAAGCCCATGACTTTAAAAATATCTGCTACACGAAGACCCTCTTTTCCAAATTTAGCTTCTATTTCATCAAATGTTCCAACTTTTTGATTATAAGTATATTTATGCACTAAATCTTTGACGGAATCGCATTCTTCGTAGTCAAGTTTCCCTTGTCCGCTCCACCATCTGATTATTCTATTAATAAAAGAGTTTGATTTTTTATAGTCACTATCCGATAATATCGTAATTTTTTCTTTTCCGTCAAAAATATCAACACCGATATCTCCATATAATGTTTTTACTTTTTCTCTTGTTAATGCGGGTGATTGTTTTATTATTGTCTTAAGCGGAGTTCTCTCCATGCTTAAACCAATTATCTCTGTTGTTGATACCATAATTAAAACTCCTCAACTTTCAGTATAATTTTAACTAAAATCAACAGTTTTGTAAAATGTTTTTATTGCACTAAAATTTGGTTACTTTTATTTTAGAGAAGTAGATTCCTGTATATCTCACGGTAAAAAACAGCTATTGTTGAGTTTTTGCTAAAATATAAAACAGCAGTAAAAAGTTAACTGCACTTTCTTGCTTCTGTCCTACGAACTCTTCTGAAGGAGATTTATAGCTAACCTTCCGGTTTTCCGAGATACTCTTCGACCTTTTTAACTATTGCATCCAACTCAAAAGGCTTGGTTATGTATTCATTAACTCCGGTTTCTTCACCAATCATTTTATCCTCTAATTGAGAACGGGCAGTAACCATTATAATCGGAATATCCTTATATTTTGCATCATATTTAAGTAAACGGCTGATTTTATATCCGTTAATTTTTGGCATCATAACATCTAGTATAATTAAATCAGGCATGATTTCTTTCGCCAGCTTTAATCCATCTTCTCCGTTAAATGCGGTATAACATACGAAACCTGAAACTTCTAGAACAAATTTTAAGCTTTCAACAATATCTTGTTCATCATCCACTATAAGAATCTTTTTCATGAGTTTCTCCTTCAATCTCGTATGTGTACATTATATCACATTTTCCGTACAAATCTTTGTTTTGTTCTACAACAGAATCAATCTTTTTATGCAAAAATTCTGCAGATGGTTTATCGCCATCCATTAGAATCAAAGACAGAGTTGTCATAGCACCTTCTTTTTCTATCATGGAATTTGCCATATAAGTTTTATTTAATAAATTCCCATCTTTCATTAATTTATCAATCGTATCATTTGTCGATTTAATCTTAATTACTGCAATCGTAGAGCCGTTTGAACGAGCTTTTTGTGCAAGTTGCTTTCTTATCATCATAAAATTAGATTTATCGTTTGCAATCGGTATTACAAAGTAGAAGTTTGAACCTTTATTAATTTCCGAATCGCACCAAATTGCACCGTTATGGGCTTCCATTAATTGTCTTGCAATCGGTAGTCCTAATCCTGTTCCGCCGACTTTGCGTGAAAGAGAATTTTCAATCTGAGCAAACTTGTCAAAAACGTGGTTTAAATCTTTTCTTTCAATACCGATACCGTGGTCAGATACAGTAACTTGAAGATAGTTACCTTGAAGCTTTTTTATATCTTCTTCAAAGCATTCATCATAATGGAGTTCTCTGGCATTTGCGACTTTTGTTGTTATTTCAATATTACCTTCTGTTGTAAATTTGATCGCATTAGATACAAGGTTAGTAAGAACTTGCTCAAGACGGTTGGAATCTGCGTATACTTCAACATCATCGCCGGACGGCATAAATGTTATATTTAATCCTTTTTCTTTTGCAACTTCTGTTAAATTACTTTTTACATATTCAATAACAGGCTCAATGTGCATTAATTCAAATTTGAAATCCATTTTTCCGGCTTCAATCTTAGATATATCCAGCAAATCATTAATAATTCCTGAAAGTCTTATTGCATTGCGTTTCCCCATTAAAACAAATTTTTCAATATTTTCTGTCATATCTCCGGCTTTTCCGCTGAGTATAATGTCCATAGCATTTTTTATTGCGGTCAAAGGTGTTCTGAGTTCGTGAGAAACAATTGATATAAACTCTGATTTTAATCGTTCCAGTTTTTGCAGTTTTCTGTTTGTTGCTTTTAATTCTTGAGTAAAAGATGCGCTCTGCAAAGGAATTGCAACCTGACGCACAAGAGTCTGGAATACAGTTGCATCTTCTGTAGAAAACGGTTTTTCTCTGTATATTTCGGTAAATCCGAAAAACTCTTCATTTTGTACAATAGGCGCAAATAAATTATCAAACCTTAATATTGAAAAATCGTATTCTTTAATATTATGTTTAATATCTTTTTCTATTTTTAAATTACCGATTTTAATATCAAACGGCGGGTCACTTAGTAATGATTTGTAGCTCAATATTGCTCTGAGTTTTAAGGCTTCTAAAAGCCTATCCGATATTTTATATAAGGAATTAATTATAAGTACAGGTTCACGTTCTGAGCGAAATATTAACGTGCAAGAGAGCTCAAAATTTAAAGACTTTTCTATACCGTCAATCATGATGTTTATCAACTTGTCTTTGTCCAAAGAACCTGCTAACTGTGAACTTGTATTATAGAGTACATTAAGCTGATACAAGCTTGCAGCTAGTTCCTGATTTGATTTTGTCATTTTTAGCAAAGATTGTCTGGTTCTTAAACTTGATTCAACTGTAGCTGCCAAAAGCTTTTCATCAATAGGAGTCTTTATAAAAAGATTTACATTATGTGTAACGTCTTTGTTATACTCTTTTTCTCCGAGAACAAGTATCGAAACAACCGGAAATTGCTTTATTTTACGGCATAAAGGCTTTAAATCCAAAGAATCTATATCACCGTCAATTATTACAATATCCGGTTCTTCTACTTTAAGAATATCAAAAATAAGTGTTCCATCCGTGTTGACGATTATTTCGTCAGACACAAACACTTTTTTTACAATATCTTCCTTCCCTCTATCCTCACTAATCAACAAAAACTTTGTCATAATATAATATTATCAAAAGCGTATAAATTGGGCAAGCATTGTTATTTAGAGATTTGTTTTTAGTATTTAAAATATCTGTCAAAATCTATATCATCAAAATTGCATAATAAATGAAAAATTTCGTCATCATCATCAAGTCTTTGAAAATTATATTCATCAAATAACCAGTACTTGGGGTTTATTCCTTTTACTCTTACTATATCTTTATCTTTAAGAATTTGGAGCTTTTTCTTAACAACATCGATAGGAAGATTAACCAATTTTGCAAGTTCAACTGCAGTAATACCTGCTTCATTACTGTATTTTTCAGGAGTTAAGAACATCAGTTCCAAACCGACCATCTTCAAATTTATATCTTCTTCTTTGTTTGTAGTCATAAAAATATTATAACTCTGTTATTTTAAATTTGTAAGATATCGGTTATAGTTTATTTAAATGATATAATTGCATTCAAATATTGAACCAGCTCATTAAAATCAATATTTTTGCCGCTATTTTGGCGATTTATGAGATATTCATCAATTGTATTAAGAATCTCTAAGAAAATCGATTCTGAGATATTTCCAGCATAAAAATCTTCATACACATTAAGAATGTATGCATAAGTATCAGCGCCGTTATGACGTTTTATATTTATAAATGCTTGTTTAATCTCTTCATTATTAAAGTTTACATACAACATGTTATGGTAAAGCATTGCCGAACGTTTAATGTTTTCCATAACAGTATCTTCTGACATATATTGCATCATTGTTTCAAAGTAATTTACAAAGCTGTTATATAACCTATCTTCTTTAAATTTTTTATAATTAAATTTTGTAATAAAAAAATCTTTTAAAAATAATTCAATATCATTTTTTTCAACGCAATATGTGTGTTTTAAACTTTCCCAAATCTGAAGCATACCTACTTCTTTTAAATAATTATCAATTAAGCTAATTTGGTTAATCGTGCGATTGTTTTTATTTAATTTGTAGTACAAATCTCTTTGTGAAACTTCGTCTGTTTCTACAAGTGTAACATCAATTTTTTGCAGCATTTTAAAAATATTGGCCGCTTGAAGTTTTTCTTCTTTAATTTGTAACCAAAATTTGTGTAACAGAAGGAACATGGGCTTTGATTTTTCATGTCCGGATAATTTTTCACCATTAACAATTTTTGTAAATAAATCTGCGTCTTCTTCTTGCAAATGTAATTTTAGCTTTGAACCGCTTCTAAATATATACTTAGTACGAATAGTTTTAATAGCTTTGTCATTTCTTGGACTTGTTTTTTTATAGCACTCGCAAATTGCGTGTAATAAAAGTAATAATGATACAATTCTGCTTAAACCATCAACAATTGTGTATTGTTCAAGCGTTTTTTGGTGTATGTATATCATACCCAAATCAATAGAACGTGTAAATTGTTCGTCTTCAGTCATTAAGTCGAGAAAATTAACAAGTTCCCTATCACACCTTGCGATATCTAAGGTGTATAAGTCGCTCACACTATTTAAAAAACTAAGTAAATTTACAACTTCCATATTATTCAGTTAAAACAAAACCGCCAGACGGAACATTCTTTAACTTATCGCCCTCTATTTTTGCTCTCAAATTTTTAATATATTTATATACATAATCACGCGGTAAATCCAACAACTGCGCCAAATCTTTTGCAAAAACAGTTTTACCAATGTTATTTAACAGATATTCAAAAACTAATTGTTCTCTGTCAGTCAAAGATTTTTTCAGAACAATATGCAGTTCTTGTTTTGCAGAGGTTTCTGCTTTCTCTGCACCAGCTGTCTTAATTTCGCTTTTCTTAGTTAAAGCTTGTTCAATTTTTTTATTTATTTCTGCTTTTTTGCTTTCAGAAATATTATTTATATCTTTCTTCGTTATTGAAAAAGGTGTATGAGAGATTTGACGTTCTCTTTCAAATGCACGTTCAGCGATTCTGGAAAAACCGTCATTCATATTGGAACCTGTGTTAGAAGACGTACCACGAGTCATAACAATATCAACAACATCATTGGTAGGTTTACTTTCTTCAACAACCTTTCCTAATCTTGCAGCATACTCTTCTAATGTTATTTTTTCCAATGAACTTCTCCATTGCTTTATCTCTTCCTTAGTCAAATAATTAGGCATTTAAACAATCTCCTATAATAACCTGTGATAGTCTTAATTCCCCATAACGGATTTTATATTTTATATGTTATCATAAAACAAAAGAAAAAAATCAAAATGTTTCACGATGTAAAGATTTTTTACTAAAAATTTTTTAAGCACTGAGCAGATGAACTGCAAGTTGAATAGGTTGACGAGCAGAACTGTATTCTTGTATTATAAAATTAAATCTCCTTGTAGCTCAGTTGGATAGAGTGCGGGTCTCCGAAGCCCGAGATCACGGGTTCGAATCCCGTCAAGGAGGTTTTAATTAACTTTAATTTGTCGTAATAAAGCAGAATTTAAGAGTTAGCATCAAGTTGAGATTTATATTCATCTAAATCCAACATTTTTTTTACTTTTTGGGTTTGTTTTGTATATGTTTTATTATCAAGGGATTTTTTTAGTGTATTAACATTTATATGCAGTTGCGGAGCTCTTTTTTCAAGTTCATATTTCAGAGTTAATATGTATAGCGAAAGTTTTTTCCAATCTTCATTTTTTTCTTCTTTTTTCCACTTCTGCATAATTTCTGTTAGTCGATTGATATGCTTTTGAAGATTTTCTTCTACAGGGAATTTGCATTGTTTTAGAAATAAATCAAATAAAGTATCAGATTTGGTTTTATTTATAAATATACTTGTTAAAATAGTAACCCAAAATTTTGGGTTTTTATCAAATTTTGCAGCCCGCTCTTTTTTTTGTTCTGCCTGAGGATGTATATGGTCAACTGATGCCATAATGGTCTTGATAAATCTTAAAATAATATTGTTAGACGAGTTATTTTTTACTTTGCAAGTGTAGATAAAAGCTTCTGGCATATTGTGTGTATTTGGTAATTTTTGTAATGCTTTTAACAATTTTGTTTTAATTTTGCTATCTGAAATATGTAAATCATGAAGTTCACTGGAAATCGCATATTGATTCGGATAAATAAACTCTTTTTTATTGTATGGTTGAAATATCTCTTGATAATACTTGGTTAATATTTGTGAAACTTTTGTAAACTCTCCTTCTGGAAGCTTTCTTGCAATAAATAATGCGTTCGTAAGTACTGTCGCCTGCTTTTTCAGAACTTTCTGTTCAGATTTTGGGAATAATTCATCAATTAATTCTTTAATACAAATTTCAGGATGTTTTTCTTTTGTTTTTTCAAGTATTGCTAATGTTTTTTGTTCATTTGAATACAAGTGATCTTTGAACTTTTGTAAATATTTAAAATCGAGTTCTACAGGAATATTTAGGCTTTCAAGAGCTTTAAGTGACAAAAAATCTTTTTTGGGAAATAGTGGAACGTTCGTATAAGCACAATTTATTCCTTCTTTTAGAATCTTGTCAAAAAAACTCGTAGGAAACATTGTTTCAAAGTTTTTGGAGGAAGCTTTAAATACAATGATGTTGTCATCTTTCCTCGTGTTTTTTTGAATCTGATACAAATTGTTATTATCTATATTATATGAGTGTATGTTTATAAGCATATCTTTATAGAACCCAATAAAAAAATTTTTTGCTAGTACTTACGAATTTATTTTATAAAATTTTTCTCTTTTTTTAAATGTTGCTATGTAACAATTTGTAACAATTTTGCCAAAATTATTAAAGCTTTTGTCTAAAAGTGCCGTTAATACATGATGTAAGATGGTTTAAAAATTTAGACGT
>CADBTL010000095.1 GCA_902797575.1 uncultured bacterium | reverse complement strand
TTGATTTTAATAATGAAGAATCATTATTAACTTATATTCAAAATAATTTGGATGAAGAAACAAAACAATCACTTGGTGCAACATACTTAAGCGAAGGTGGAAACCTTGCTATGTTTAAGATTATCGGTTCACTGATTCAATGGGTACATATTGGTAAACTATCTTCTGGTGCTGCTATGGAAATTCAAGCAAAGAATAATAGAGTATTAAGAAATATGAATATGAGAAAAGTTTTTGAAAACGGCAACGAATCATATTTAGTTAAATTCAATGAAAACGATAAACCAATAAAAGTTGCTCCGGAACAATTGATGCAACTTTGTGAACAAAAAATGTTCTGTGCTGATGTTGAAGATAAAGTTCAAAAAGCTGGTAGTTTTAAGCTTCCAAGCAATCAAACAGTAGAATATGACAAAGCGAAAAAAGTTTATAGAACGGTTATTGATGCAGAAAATACGGTAGAATCAACATCAGTAGAAGATTTACTAGCAAAAGTTAATCAGATTACATTTAAAAATAAAATAGATGAGCAACTTGCAAAAGAAAATAAAGTTGAACTAAATGACGGTATAGTTTTGACTAAAGCAGATGGAAAATATCAAATAGAAATCACATTAGAAGACGGCAAAAAAATTCCTGTTCAGTCAGAAGATTTAAACGATGTAATTATGCAAGCTCAATTTGTTAAATTAGTTTGTGATGCTGAAAGTACGAGAAAAAATAATTCGGAAGGGGTAAATGAAGGGGAAGAAACAAAAAATGTAACAGGTATAAATCACCCGGTAAATGAAGGAGTCAGACTTAGTAATGACAGCTATAATCTTCTACTCAGTAACACTTTCGATATTTCAAAAGATAATATTTTGAATCACATGAAAAATGTTATCCCTGATATAACAGAACAAGAACTTAATACCTTAGCACATTATATTGATATTTTAAAGAATGATAAAAACTTGAATATGTTTAATGTATACATTGGAGAAACGGATATAGATTTTCAATTTATTCTTAAAATTGCTGACAGGTTAAAAGCCAATTTAAAACAAAACAATGTAGAACCAATAAGTTACAACGAATATAAAGAGTTTATATCTAACGGAAAAGACATTATACAAATGTCAGATTCTGAGTTACGTAATTATTATAAAAAACTAATTCCACTTATTAATGATAAAGAATTACAATGTCTTGTTGACCAAGTTCACAGAATACAAAACGGAGAACCAAGGTTTATTAATACACCTGAAGAAGTAGATTTACTACTTTCAATAAGAGTGAAAGAAAAATGTGGATTATTATTGCTAAAAGGCATTAACAGTTATGATAAAAAGAACTTTGATAAAACTCAATTCCCGAACGCAGGAATCCCTTTTATAAAAAAAGAATTAACCGACTTCCAACAAAATCAGCTTAGTAGTTGGGTATGGTCAGGTGCATATCCTGATTGTATCAGAAGTAGTTTCCATGATGCGTCAATTACGATGCAAGAAGATGTTTATCTATATAGAGGAATAGGTACTGGGAATTCTACTAATGCAGGATGTCAGCAATATAATGTAAATTATTTAAACCAATTTAAAGAAGGTGCAATTATTGATAATTTAGGTAGATATAGCTCCTCAGCACAAGACATCAATACTACATATGGATACGCACAAGAAGGTTCATACGGATTTGAGCAATACTACGTATTAAAAATAAAAGTTAAAAAAGGAACACTAGTTTTTGATATGAGAAATGGTGAAGGTGCGGGTTTTGACGAGATTGTTCTACCTCCTGGAAAATATAAAATTACTAAAATTGACTACAAAACAGGAATTGTAGAATGCGAATTCATACCAGAGGAAGAATTCATTGATGCAGGGGTAAATGACGGAGTAAAACCTAAACTGCCAACTGCACCAGTTATTATGTCAAATTCAAACGGCGAAGAATTTACAAAGAATATTATTAATTGGTTCAAAGAACAAGATTTGCCTGTAACAGAAGACATGGTAAGCTCAATTACTAATCAAAAAACATTTAATATAATAAAATCATATTTTAAAACAATTAAATTGAATAGTGATTGGCAAAAACTAGTTAGATTAGTAAATAATAACGCAAACAGCATAGAATTTTTAGAAAAAATTTGTGAAAACAACGAGAATGCTATGGATGGTAAGGGATCTGTTTGTGATATTTTTGAAGAAGATTTCTATGGAGATTCTATATACAAACAAATACAAAATCCTAGTGTCTGTGAATTGTTTACTTTATTAGCTAAAAATGGATATCCTATCCATTCTTTGATTTATACTGTATTTAATTGTAAAGAAGCATGTCAAATTGATGCTTTGATTGAAACGGCAAAATTTTATGGTAAAGATCTTGAATATTCCTTTAGCGATTTTGTATCTCATAATATAAAATCAAAAGAGGATCTACAAATTTTAAGAGATATATATAAAGAATTTAAGAATGAAAAGTTTGATATTATTGGTTTAAGAGATATTATCCAAAATGCGAAAGATTTAAAATCTGTACATGAAGCAGTTGAAAAATATAAGTTTGAACAAACTAAACAACAAAATGAAAATCAATTAACCGAAAAAGAAGAAGAAGCTATTGATATTATAAAAACTTCATTACGGGAATTTATAAATCAAGCAGACAATCAAGAATTGAACGAATTAGAACGCTCTGTTTCTTTTTCAATGACAGGTGATATTGATAAGTATTTAGAACATCTAAAAAAATACTTTACAACAGATAATGTTGAGCTTCTTAAACAGAATTTCCCTAATATATCATTGAAAAAAGTTTATGATATTTTAGACCAAAGAAGTTATATAGTTGATATATTAAATAAAGCTAAACAAGATAAACAAGCATTTAGTAATAAAGAAATTGAATATATAGATAATTCTCCAACAAATACTGATTTTTCAATTGAAGGTTTAACAGTAGAAGAAATTAAAAAAGCCGCGAAGTTAAATCTGCAATATCCGCAAGATATAAAAGAAATAGAAATTTTAGCTAAAAAATATAATATAGGATTAGAAGAAGCAAATATAATTCGCAACATAGAAGATATTGATTCTTTCAATAGCAATAAATTATCTGAATTAAAGAATTTATTGAATACATTTGTACAAAAATTGGGTAAAGATATAAATGAAAATTATAAAATAGCAACGTTTATAAGCAGAAACAAAGATATTAATTTTGCAGATTTTGAATC
This sequence comes from uncultured bacterium, assembly GCA_902797575.1. Classification (GTDB taxonomy): domain Bacteria; phylum Cyanobacteriota; class Vampirovibrionia; order Gastranaerophilales; family Gastranaerophilaceae; genus CAG-196. Next base: position 9,541 of record CADBTL010000095.1, on the reverse strand, counting down.
ATATATTAAAGATATAGATTTTAATAAGCTTCAAAGTGTTGAACCTAGCATTGAATCATTTAATATCAACGAAAAATTGTTATTCATGAAATATCATTATAAAATGCAAACTAAAGATTTCACAAAATCAGATTTGACTTTACCAGAAGATTTTACAGATTTTTTGGCACATAATTACGTTGGAGAGAATGTTCAAGATTTACTTGCAATTTTTCCTTCCACAAACAGATATATAGGGCAATTGCCTGAAAGTTGGGTTGATTCAAATTCGACTCAAATAACAGAAAAGATAAATGATGTAATTGAAAAATTTAACAATTCAAAAACGCAATCGACATCACGATTAGCAGATGATTTAACTAAAGTTTTAGGGAAGAAAGTAGAAGTACCAGAAAAACACGAAGGTCAATTTGGTAAAGCTTACCTTATAAAGATAGAAGGTAAACCGTTTATACTAAAAATATTTAAACAGAAAGAACGAACTATAGACTCTACTAAACATGGACAGTGGGCAGAAGTAATGCGAGGTCCATTCTTAAATCAAAATACATCAAATAAATTTGCAACATTTTATTATGGGAAAGTGCCGAGAAATTCAACTTCTGACGGGTTCATGATTGTAGAATATATTGACGATACAGAAACTGACTATTCTTCTCCTGCAAAAGATTTGAATGGTTATCGAATAACTTGCAATGATGCAGGTACCGGTGATAATACAAAAAATGGTATAATTATTGATTATGGAGATGTACATGTTTTTGATAAAGATGCAACGGAAGTTGATAAAAATTTCACAATTGATAATATTATAGAGCAACTTAAAAATAGGCAATTGTCGCTAACATCAAATACACGTAAAAACCAACAACCACAACCCAGAACGGCGTTGACGGATTCTAGTAACGAGCTTGAACAAGCAGGGGTAAATGGTGCAAATGAAGGGGTAAATGACGGAGTAAATGAAGGATTGACGGCAGAATCTCAAGAAAAAGGAAATTTAAATACAACCCAACAAACGAATATACACTCAAATTTTGTTAATAAAGTAAAATCAGATGCTAAATCAGAGCTTTCAAGTATTAAATTCGTAGAGACAAGACTTAAACTAAAGGGTTCAATGACCCTTGATGATGGAACAGATCTATTTTATGATAAAAAATCAAAAATGTTTAAAGCATATTATCGTAATGATGTTTATCGTGCAAATACAATTGAGAAGCTTTTTGAAGGAATTCAAATTGCAAGAGCTGCAGCTGTTATAGAAGAAAGTATGACAAATGAAAATTCAATTGTGAATTTAGGTGAAAATACTATTATACGAAGGTTAGAAAGTGATAATTATGAACTTGTATCAAAAAACAATGGCTCTGATGATATTATTATACACGGCATAACAATAACTGCAGTTTTAAACAAATTATATAATGGTGTTAACGAAAATATTGATATTAAAACAAATTCAAATTATTCAATACCTTATAAAAGCGCCGTTAAATATCCATCATATAATTCCATTGTAGGACGTCTAGGAAATGGAGCTTTATATAATTTGGTACGCGAAAGCGAAGATTTTAGACGTGAAGTGACTGATGCCTTAAAAATAACAGAGCAAAAAATATTGGAACAAGATCCGAATTTCAGAGAAAAAAATTATTCAGATTATGTAGATGAAACCGAAGACATATTTGCTTCAATACTACCTGACGGAACAATTATTTCTGTTAATTCACCGACAAAAGATATTGCGACTTATTTATTTATAATAAAACCTGATGGCACACAGCTGAATATATATACAAAAGATCCGGAAGAAATGAAACTTGCAAATAGGATAATAAACTACGCAAGATTGAATAGCCCTGTAAATGATAAAACAGTGTTCCAAATAAGAGAAAAAGTTGCCGGTGGAATGTCTGTTAATGATGCAATATCACAATTGACATCCGAAACTCAAGTGGTAAATGAAGGGGTAACAGAAGAAAAGATACACACAAAAACAACTGTCACAAGTACGAAACTAAAAAATAAAGCAGAATTTGAAGATTACTTACATAACGCTACTATACCGGATTTTTTTGATACAGGAGAAACTACTAAACTTTTCTCTGAAAATGAGATTAAGCAAATGATGGAAATTTATGACATTAATCCTGAATTTGCAATGTATTGCACAGAAGTAAATGCATTAGGATTACTAAGAAATATTAGTGTTGATGCTGCAGTAAGATTAGTCAAAGAAGGTAAAAATACTGATATTAAAAAATTAAAAGAATTAGTTGACAATTATGGTGATGCAGCTCCTGATGTTCAGGCTCACCCTGAATATGAAGGAAGAAAATCCGAAATAATTATAAATTTGGAAAAATTCGCCAAAACTTTAAAATATCCTGAAAATGTATACAAACTGGCTAAAATTAAAGTAAACATTAATAACAATAAAATGCCTTATCTTTCAGGTGATGATATAGCTCGTATAGCAAAAGCAATGGATGAAGGTAATAATACTCAATGGAATTTTGTTCAAAAGCTATTGAGTATAACTTGTAAACCAAATGACATCAGACTCATAGAAAAAGGTATTAAACTCGTACCAAAATATGATTCTAATGATATTGCGGCACTATTACGTTTACACCAAATTGACTCTAATTTTGTAGAATATGCTGTCGGTTTAAACAGAGTTTGGGTAAGTGATATTGAATCAGTTATGAAAATGGATGATTTTGAACAAATAAAAGAACATGTTAAAACATTAAGTCCTGATGAAGCTACAGAATATTTAAAACAGCAAGTAGAAAGAGATAATCCGTTAAAAGATTTAGATTTTGAAGAACTTTTTGGACCGACTTTAACTCCAAAAGAAACTGATACAACTCCTGTTCCTCCAACACTAAGCAAGTCTGAGAAATCTGCATTTGGACTTGAAGCACCTGTCGCAAAACATAGCACTTCTGCGCCTAAACCTGCAGAAGAAGTTGCGCCAAAAACTGTTAGAGATGAATCGGCAGTAGTTGATTATTCAAAAATGTCTGATGAAGAATTGATTAAAAAACACGATGAGCTCCAAAGGCAATTTTTTGAAGAAGACAAAGAAGATGCATTTTATGAAGCAAAAAAAATACGTGAAATATGCATTAAAAATAGAACTGGTTTTAAGGTTAAAAGTCAAGGAATGGAATTTATACTCAGCAAAGACATTCCACTTGATAAAAGCGAGGATATACCAAACGAAGAACAAAGATGTTCTGTTCAAAATGATAATTTGGCTCCAAATGGTGCTGCATACAAAACTATTGAAAATGACATAAATCCAGTAGTAAACTACTTTGATAAAGACGGAAGACTTCTTAGAAGAGCATTACTTGACCATCATGATTCTTTATCAAGATATAAAGACTTTGAATATGATGCAAATGGAAATAAGATAAAAGAGTGTCAGTATAATAAAAACGAAAAATTAATCGAGTATAGATTTAATTATGACGAAAATAATAATTTAGAATCAAAAGATACATATAGAAACGACAAATTATCCGAACGAGAATTTTCTAATAAAGAAACAGAAATATTCATTTACAATGAAGAAGGCGAATTAATTTCATCACAAGTAGAAGATAAGTATGGATGGGAAATAAAAAAATACCGTTATATTAACGGCGGCAAAGATAAAATTGTTGAATTCGATTACGCAAAAGCAGATCCATATGAATTAACTTCTGATGATATTAAAACTATCAATCAACGTAGTGAAGAAGGTGTTAGTGATGTGCAAGCAGCTTTTGAGCTTAAATGCAAAAGAATAAATGAATTAGATAAAGAGCAAGTTGAAAGATTAATGAAAAATCTGAAACGAAATAATTCTAATGCAGGTGTAGAAATTGCTCGATATATAGATAATACACCGCTTAATTTAGCAGAGTTAAATAATTACATAGAAAGTATTGACTTCGATAATTTATATAAACTCGCGCAGGATTTACGTTTTGCTACAACTAAAAATATATTGGCATTTTATGATTTCCATTTCAGAAATGATAAGAGCACTGTATTTACTCAAAAAGACTTGACTTTACAAGAAGATTTTACAAAATATTTAGGCGAAAATTATGTTGATGCAGCTAATATGGAAACTCTGCTTACAGTGTTCCCTTGCACAAATAGAGGGGTTGGTTCGTTGCCGGCTGATTGGACATATGGTGTAGATAATCCGAATCTACGTACTGATGTAGAAGCAGCAATAGAAAAATTCAGACAAGCTGCTAATATCGCAGATCGAAGTAAGGGCGCAAGTCAAAAAGACATTTGGGAATTATCAAATACACTATCTTCACTACTGCATAAAGATGTTTACATTAAGTATTTGGGTGCAGGAGCATTAAAGGGCGGATATAAAATTTCTGTAGAAGGAGCAGAAGATGTTGTACTGGGTATTTTCCATAAAAAAACAAATACAGATATGGGAGATAAGCACGGACAATTTATAGAAACTCAGACAGGTATTTTTGCAAATAAAAATTCAGATAAATTTGTACCGCTGCTTTTTGGTAAAGTCAGTATCAAGCATCATCAAGACGGATTTTATGTAACAAAATATTTGGAAGGAAGCAACACTGAAACGTGGAAAGATACAAACTTGAGTAATAATAAAGATGTTGCTGTGTTTGCAGAAGACGTTGGAGAAGAACACAACAGAAAAGGAAATTTAATCATGGACTTTGGTGATATACATGTAGTAGAATTAAATAAATATGATTTGTAATGAAAGGTCTAAAATATGCCTGAAATAAAACTCAACCTTATAGAAGGATTTGTAAAAAAATTTAAAAGCAGAGATGTTAAATTTGAAGTGGAACCTTTGGATGTAAATCTTGCGAAACTCCAATTTAATTTAACAAAGCGAGTTGAACGAGAAGTTTATGAACATGGTGACTTTGCACCACTTGTTGAAAAATTTGAATCAAAAGATCCAACTCTTGATATATCAACTATAAAAGTAGTAATCAGAAAATCTGATAACGATTCTCCAAAAAAGAAATTACGAGTTATTGAGCTACATGTAAATGATAAAGCCGGTTTGAATGATTATGTATATACTCTTAAAGAAGGTGAAAAGAAAGATATTGTAGAAGCCGTAAATAAAAGAGCCTTTTTCTTTACTTGTAAATCTGTAGCTATGAGTGTTAGTGAAGGTGTAAAATAAATTTTTTTTGAATGAACTAGAGTTATAAATATTAGTTTTCTTCAATGCACAATTTATATTTTATTTTGCCGTTGTTTAGTTTATCATAGAGTATAGATTAAATTGGATAAAGTCAGTTTAATTAGAATGTATTATGTCTGTTTTACTAGAAAAGAAAGGTGCTCATGATAGATTGTTTATCGAATCCCGATTGGATTAATCCGCAGATTGACTGTTTGCTTTTTTTGCAAAACTTAAGAATAGGCAATTTAGAATGTTTAGATAAATTCTTTTTATCAATTACAGTCTTTGGGGAATTTTGGCTCCCCGTACTTATTTGTGCAATTGTTTATTGGTGTATTGATTTTAGGGCCGGAATTTATTTAATGTCGCTTGCCGGTTTTAATGCATTGTTGACTCATTTCTTTAAGTCACTGGCTTGTGTATATCGTCCTTGGGTTTTGAGTGATAGTTTGCACCCTTCTGAACTTGCAATTCCATATGCAAAAGGGTATTCATTTCCAAGCGGTCATTCTGCGATGTCTTCATCCGTTGTTGGTGGTATTGCGTTTTTACTCCGAAAACGCAAATTTTTATGTATCGCTTTAATTGGATTAATTCTACTTATTGGTTTTTCAAGGCTTTGGCTAGGAGTACATACTCCGCAAGATGTTGTATGTGGTTTATTAACAGGTCTTATACTTGTTTTTTGTATAAATTTATTGATTAATTGGGCAGAAAGAAATAAAAACAGATATTTGTATATAGCGGCCATCATGAATGTTTTAGCGATTTTAGCTTTAATATATGTGGTTTTCTTTAATACATACAGAATTGATTATGTATCCGGAGAAATACTTGTAGATCCGAAAAAATCTATTTATGTAACTATTGTAGTTTTTGCTTTTGCTTTGGGATTGTTAAACGGTTGTTTTTTATGCAGAAGATTTTTCCCGTTTGAACCTCAAACAGCATCTGTTAAGAACCGTATATTAAGAGGTATCATTGGCGGAATATTGCTTATAACACTGCTTAAATTTATTTTGACACCTATAATTATAAACATAATATCTTTAAGAATTGCTTTACCCATAATGTTTTCTTTAGGATTATTTATAACTTTAATATACCCGATGATTTTTAATATTTTTAAGAAAGAAAAAAGAGGATAATATGAAAAAATTATTATTATTTTTGCTTCTGTTTTGTTCGATACAAATAACGTTGGCATCACAAATTTCTTGTGATAAAAGCGATTTTGTTCCAATTTATACGGTAATTGATGATGCTGTTTATGATATAAGGTATTATTCTTCGTATAATTTTACCGGTAATAGAATTAACGGTTATAAAGCGCCAATTGCATATATGACAAGAGATGGAGCAAAAGCTTTGTCAATTGCTGCCAATGATTTAAGACAAAAGGGGTATAGATTATTGATATGGGATAGCTATAGACCTCAAAAAGCAGTAGATAATTTCGTAGAATGGATTAATAATCCTGATGACAAGGGTAATAAGTCATTTTATCCAGAATTAAAAAAATCTGATTTACTTAAAGGTCAATATATTATGGCAAAGTCAGGGCATTCAAGAGGTTCAACAGTTGATTTAACTTTAATAAAAAAAGACGGCTCATTTGTAGATATGGGCGGAACATTTGATTTGTTTAGTGAAATATCGCACCCCGATTACAAAAAACTATCTAAACTACAAAAGAAAAATAGAAAAATTTTGCACGATGCAATGATAAAAGCCGGCTTTAAAGGTATTGATTCAGAATGGTGGCATTTTACACTAGAAAAAGAACCTTATCCTGATACTTATTTTAATTTCGATGTAGAATAAAGGTTTATATATGAAAAATCATTTGATTAATAATCATTCAGACAAACTTTTGATATTTTTCACCGGTTGGGGATGTGATGAATATGAATTTGAGCATTTAAAAGCTAATTCTGATGTTTTGCTTTTATATGATTATTTAGATTTAAACTTAGATTTTGATTTTTCAAAATATCAACAATTTGATTTAATAGCATTTTCAGCCGGTGTATTTGTTGCATCAATTATAGACTTTGATTTTAAGATAAATAAAAAAATTGCCCTAAGTGGAAATCCATATCTGTTTGATGAAACTCTTGGCCTTTCAAAAAAGATCCAGGATATTTTATGTAATATAACAGAAGACACTGCTGATGATTTTGCAAGAAATTATTTAATACAAACAGAAGATGAATGGAAAATTTTTCATCATTCAAAAAGAACTTTAGATAGTTGTAGAAGAGAATTTGATTCACTAAAAAAACTTTATAAAGAACATTATAAAAATATAAAGGATATTTATGACTATGCTTTTATAGGTGATAGTGATAAATTATTTGCTCCATCAGTACAAAAAGAATTTTATGGCAAAAAACTGAATATTGTAAAAAATGCTCGCCACAATTTCTTTTTTAGGATAAATAGTTACGAACAAATTTTAAATCGACTGATTAAATAAAATATTTTTCCGCATATTCCCGCATCCTCGTATGAGCTTGCGGAAAAATTAAAATTTTATCTTGAATTTCCTCCACGCTCGAATAGCCTCGTTCACGAACCTACGGTTCTGGTAACTCGGTATTCTCGCTATCCGGCATAAATGCCGTACGGAAATCCGCTGTCTTGAATTTCCTCCACGCTCAAACAAGTCACTCACTCCGCTTACACTGATGCTCGTTTCGGTTTTCGTAATCCGGCAAAGCCGTATTAGAATATAATTTAATAAATTTTTAAAATCTTACAAATACTATGCCATGTTATTCGTTACTTGAAGAATATTGCTCGATGCGGTAATTAGTCTTGAATTAGATTCAAAAGCCCGTTCTGCTTTGATCAATCCTACAAGTTCATCTACTATCTGAACGTTTGAACCTTCCAGCATACCTTGTTGAATCAAGCCTAAACCGTTTTGTCCCGGAGTATCTTGAACAGGGTTACCCGATGCCTGCGTTTCTTGATACAAGTTATGTCCTATAGATAACAAACCTGATGGGTTTTGGAATTTAACCAATTGAAGAGAACCAACTGTTGATTGCTGAGTTTGTCCGGGAAGTGTAACAGAGATATTACCATCTTGAGTTATGGTAATTTCAGTTGCATCACGAGGAATTGAAACAGAAGGCTGAATTAAAAGACCGTCATTGGTACACAATTGACCGAGTGAATCAACTTGTAAGCAACCATCACGGGTATATGCAAGAGAACCATCTTCTTTCATTACCTGCAAAAACCCCTCACCCTCTATTTCTATATCAAGCTGTCTTCCGGTAGAAATTGCAACACCCTGTGTAAAAACTCTTGTTGTTGCCGCGGTTTTTACACCAAGCCCAATTTCAATACCTACAGGCTGATAAGTACCTTGATTCATTAACGCACCCGGAGTTCTTGCTGCTTGTGATAATAAGTCTTGAAATTCAATTCGTGATTGCTTATATCCTGTTGTATTAACGTTTGCTACGTTATTTGCAATAACATCAAGATAATTTTGTTGTGCAATCATGCCTGTCGCAGCAGTTGTTAGCGCTCTTAACATGTATTTATCCTCACTTGGTTATTTAGTTTTACTTACCATTTATGAGTGATAGAATAACTTCTACCTCTCCCCATGTATACTATACATGCATTCTGATAAATACACATCAATCAAATGATTGAGATTTAGGAAATTAAGCTATTCTTTAATTTGGAATACACATTTTACACAATGAGCTTTAGGCTGCAGAACTAAATTATCTTCTAAGTCATACATTTTAGCAATCCTTGTAATTAACGGTTCACCGCACATCGGACACTTTAAATCGGTTTTATGATTAAGAATTTGTTTTTTCAGATTATCAATAACATCATCTGATATTTCTTGAAATTCATAACTTCGTTCATATTCTTTCAACTCTTTAGGTGAGACTTTTAAAACTCGTGCAAGCTGTTGACGTTGGGTAACTGACAGAAACAATTCTTTACCGGCTTCAATATCTTCAAGTATTTCTATCTTTATATTAGCTTTGTTTGCTAAACCAGATATTGATAAACCTGCATTTTCTCTTTTTTGTTGAATAAATTCTGCTAAACTTTTCATAGGAATAGTTATATAATAAACAAGATAAAAAATCACATACCTTTTCGAATTACACATAAAACTCTTGATTTTCATTTTTTAGCATTACATAATAATGTTGGTAGGTTAATTAATTAACTTGATAACTTAATAACGCGGGATACTCTGCCGAGCAAAAGCTGACTAAATGTCAGGTTTTGTGAGAGGTAAGTCTGGAAGACTGCTTAAAGAGTTAAACGCACTTGATAACTTAATAACGC
>CADBTL010000094.1 GCA_902797575.1 uncultured bacterium | reverse complement strand
GGATGACAAGATGGTAGCTGAGATAAGAGAATCGGTATCTAATATGAAGAAACTTACGGCTCAGGCAACTACAACATTGCAGAAGACTGAAAAACTTATTGATACATCAAGAAATGATATAGATGCAATTTTGTGGATGATGAGCGATGTGGCAAACAGCTTTAATAAGCTCGCAACTAATATAAACGGAATTATTGGAGATGAAAAATTCAAACCTGCTATGTACCAGACAGCAGAATCTATATCGAAACTTGCAGATTCGTTATCACCAATTATGGGTTCGGTCGATGCAAAAGCATTTGGAGAAGATTTGAATGCAGTGATGAAGAATCTAAATGAAATTTCAACATCTGTTAACAGAATGACTAAAGATGAGAAATTAAAAGAAAAACTTAATAAATCAATTGATAATTTAAATACAACTTTGTGTGAAGTAAGTATGACACTTGAAACAGTTAACGGAGAATCCGGAAATAAAGAGAACCTGAAACAAATAATGAAAGACACTTCAGAAACAGTTTCAAACTTGAAGAAATTTTCAGAAAAATTGAATAAGAGATTTTTACTTTTCAGACTTCTGTTCTAGCTGTAAGAAAAAATAATTTTAACAAAAAAATAAGCTTCTCTTTTTTAGAGAAGCTTATTTTTATATTCTAACTAATTTAAATTCCTTGTTGATTATATCTTTGTTCATCATATGCTATAATTTCTGACATTGATTGCCAATTATCATAGATTTCTTCCGGCTTAAAGTAAATATTTATTTCTCTTTCAGCGCTAGCTAAAGAATCTGATGCATGAACAATGTTATATTCCATAATCTGTCCAAAATCAGCACGGATTGTTCCGACATCAGCATTTAAAGGATTAGTTGCACCAACTGTATGACGAACACTTTCTACAGCATTATATCCTTCTATAACCATAGCAACAATCGGAGCACTTGTTATATAGTAGATTAATCTTTTATAAAAAGGCTTGCCTTGATGTTCTTCATAATGTTTTGCGGCCATTTCAGGAGTTACTTGTAACAGCTTCATACCAACAATCTTAAATCCTTTATCTTCAAATCTTTCAATAACCCTGCCAATTAAACCTCTCTTAACTCCATCAGGTTTAATTGCAACAAATGTTCTTTCTTCTGATGCCATAATCTCTCCTTAATTTGACTATCCTAAATTTCCACCAAGTCCATTAGACCACAAATCCACTCAAATGTAAAGTTAAACAATCTCTTTCCCGACAATAGGCGCAATTTGCTTAATTTGTTTATATAATAAATCATATTGCCAAGGATAAAGTGATTGAGCACCATCGCATACTGCTCTATCAGGGTCATAGTGTACTTCAATAATTAAACCGTCGCATCCTGCTGCTACAGCGGCTCTAGACATTGGTTCAACCTTATCCCTTAAGCCTGTCGCATGAGATGGGTCAATTATTATAGGTAAGTGGCTTAACTTTTTAATTACAGGTATTGCAGTTAGGTCTAAAGTGTTTCTTGTATACTTTTCAAAAGTTCTTATACCGCGTTCACATAAAATAACTTGATTATTACCACCAGCCATAATATATTCTGCTGACATCAACCACTCTTCGTATGTTGAAGACAGTCCTCTTTTAAGAATAATCGGTTTATGTGCACGACCTAGTTCCTTGAGGAGATTAAAATTTTGCATGTTTCTTGCACCAACTTGCAATATATCAACATATTTTTCAAACAATGGAAGCTGAGAGCTTTCCATTATTTCAGAAGTTACTGCCATGTGATGATTATCAGCAACACTTCTAATAATTTTTAAACCTTCTTCTCCCAAACCTTGAAATGCGTATGGGCTTGTTCTTGGTTTAAAAGCACCACCTCTTATAATTTTGACATTAGATTCTGATAATTCTTGTGCAGTCTCATCCATTTGGTCATAGGATTCAATTGTGCAAGGACCTGCAATAAGCCCTGTATATTTATCACCAAATTTTACTCCATTAACTTCTATAACAGTATCTTTACCTTGACTTGGACGAGCAGCAAGCTTGTAGTTTGTAGAAAGCTTGATTACGTCATCTACACCATGCAAAAGCTCAAAATCACGTAAGTCTACTTCTTTAAGTCCGATTGCGTGTATAACAGTTCTTGCTTCTCCGTGTGATACACGAGCTTCAAAACCTTTAGATTCTATAAACATTGCAACACGTTGAATGTCTTTTTCTGTTGCATGGCTATTCATAACTACAAGCATTTCTCATACCTCCAATGAAAAAATTATACACTAAAATAATATCTTGCAAAATATAAAGAATTCAAAACATTTGTATTACTCCTAAAATTAAACAAAAGGGCAATTTATCAACTTGATTAAGCCTTTACAATTTTTGTATATGGAGAATATTGTTATGGGAAAAATTCAACATAAATATTTAGAAATTAAAAACATAAACAGGGATATTGTTGATTGGGTAGAAGATATTGCAGAAGAAAACAACTGCCGAATTGAAAGGAAAGAGTGGAAAAGCAAATATAATAGCTATGTTGTTTATGATTATGAACCTTTTTGTTCTGAGGGGTTTGAAATAAATCTGCTTTTAAGCTCACCGGAACTTTCTTATTTAAATTTCATAAAATATTTGTATAAAGAAAAACTTGCAACAATTGAATACTTAAATAATTGTGTGAAAAATCAGACAATTAAAAATTACTTGTTGTAACAAAACTATCGATTTTTTAGATATTGTTATATAATAGTGTCGTGGGTTGCAAATTGTGATTAGAAATTTACAAATTGTATCACGATTCACTTTCACGAATCATAATTCACGAGTTGAAAAAGAATGAGGAAGTATAAATGCGCGAATTTTTTAATAACTATGTTCAATCACTTGAAACATACATAATGTTTCGAATAAAGGAAACTGTTGCCCAAATAACGCCGGAGCTTACAGCAAAAAATAGGGCTCCTATATCATTATCAATGGGAGCACCGACTTCAATGCCTCCTAAAAAAGTTATTGAGGTACTAAAACAAACTTTAGATGAAAAAGGTGCGCATCTTTATTCTACTCCAAAAGGTGAAAAATTCTTTCGTGAAGCAATTGCAAAACGTATGCAGGATAGATTTAACGTAACATTAAATCCTGATAAAGAAATCTTTTCTCTTATTGGTTCAAAAGAAGGTATTGCAAATTTTATAAGAGCTTTAATTAACCCAACTACAGTTAAGTCGGAGCAAGATATTATACTTGTTCCAGATCCCGGATATGCATCTTATAAAGAAATGATTAAAGCTTCAGGCGGGTTTGCATACTCTGTTGCATTAACACCGGAAAATAATTTTATGCCGGATATGGAAGAAACTCTGGAACAATTTGTTAAAGATGGCTACAATCCGAGAAAAATAAAAGCGTTATTAATAAATTATCCTAATAATCCTATTGGAGCAACGGCAACAAAAGAGTATATGGAAAGTGTTGTAAAATTTTGCAAGAAACATCATATATTATTAGTATCTGATGCCGCATACACTGATATGTATTTTAAGTCTGAATTAAAACCGATGAGTGTATTAGAGATAGAAGGCGCTAAAGATATTGCGGTAGAATTCTTTAGTTTTTCAAAACCATATGCAATGACAGGCTGGAGACTTGGTTGGATATGCGGTAATGAAGAAGCTGTTCAAATCTTTGGTAAACTTAAATCTACAATTGATTCAGGAATTTTTAAAGCCCTTCAAAAAGCAGCTGCTGAAATAATAAACTCACAAGAAGGCGAAGAGTATATAAAAGAAGCTAATCTGAAATTCAAAAAGAACCAAGAACTTTTGGTAGAAGGTCTTCGTGAACTTGGATGGAAAAATTTTTACGTACCGGATGCAACCTTTTATTTGTGGCTGCCAATTCCGCCCAGATATAATTCATCTGTAGAATTTTCTGATGACTTAATGAAAGTATCAGGAATAGTAGTAGTTCCAGGAGATGCATTTGGTGAATACGGAAAAGGTTATTTCCGTGTGTCGATAGTTTGTCCGGAAGAGCAAATAAAAGAAGTTATTCAAAGAATGAAGACAGACGGTTTTTATTTTGACAAATAACATATGCATTTTGAAAAACAATATTAATTCAAATTTGTGTGTGCTTCATTTACTATGTTTTCAATATTTGGAAAAACTTCATTCCCAAAAGTGCCAAACCATATTAAGTATTCAATATTTCCTGCAGGACCTTTTATAGAAGAATAAGTTAAACCTTTAATTAGATAGCCTAAACCTTTTATACAATTAATAATATTTTGTATAACGGTTTTGTGTACGATTTTATCTCTTATGACTCCGCCTTTTTCTACAAGCTCTTTTCCTGCTTCAAATTGTGGTTTAATTAAGCATATCATTTCGTGATTTTTTCTATTTAAAAGAGTTTTTAGATTAGGTAAAACTTTCTCTAAAGAAATAAAAGATAAATCAGATACAAGCAAATCAGCAGGTATATCATGTTCAGAATAAATATCTTCATATGAACAAATTTTAAGATTTGTTTTTTCTATAGTTTTCACTTGATTAGAACTTCTGAGTTTCCAATCTAATTGACCGTAACCGACATCAACTGCATATACAAACTTTGCTCCATTTTGAAGTAAGCAATCAGTAAATCCACCCGTAGAAGCACCCGCATCAAAACAAATTCTATCTTTTGGAGAAAAATCAAAAGCATCTAAAGCTTTTTTAAGCTTATAACCGCCTCTTGAAACGTACGGCATTGTTTTTACTTTAAAATCATATTCTTTATTAAGATCAATTTGAAAACCAGCTTTTGTAATAACTTCAGTACCTATCATAACTTGTCCTGCCAAAATTGCTGAAGATGCTTTGCTCTTTGTTTCAAAGTATCCTAACTCTACTAAAACTTTATCCAAGCGTTCTTTTTTCAAATTCCAAAAAACCTTTCTGCGTTTGTTGTAGTAATATCTATAAGTTCTTCTACAGACATCTGCTTTATTTTAGCAATTTCTTCTGCTACATACTTTACATATGCAGGTTTGTTAGGTTTACCTCTATATGGAACCGGAGTCAAATATGGTGAATCTGTTTCAAGAACAAGTTTATCAAGCGGAACATCATGAGCCACTTCTTTCATTTTTATAGCATTTTTAAAGGTAACTACCCCTCCTAAAGCAATATACCAGCCTTGTTTTACGCATTCTTTCATGAATTCTGTGCTTCCTGAAAAACAATGAAATAAAACACCCCGATCAGGATTTTTTTCTTTTAATATATCAAAGCAATCCTTGTGAGCTTCTCTATCATGTACAACCACCGGCAGTTGTAAACGTTTTGCCATTTGAATCTGTTTTATAAAAATCTCTTTTTGTAAATTTACAAAAGACTTATCCCAATAATAGTCCAACCCAATTTCGCCAACTGCAACTATTTTGGGATTAGATTTTGCCAGTTCTTCCATCTCTTGCTCAAATTCTTGCGTATAAGTTTTAGCTTCCGTAGGAAATAAACCTACCATTCCGAATAAATTTTCCTCAGAGTTTGCAAGTTTGACAACAGTGTCTTGTGTTTTTATTTCAACAGCAGGAATTACAGCCTTTTTAACACTATTACAGTGCATATCAGTAAGAACTGTCTCAAGGCTTGTTTCAGAATCAACAAGCATGTCTATATGGCAATGAGTATCAATTAAGTAATCCTTCATGTTTTAATTATACCACGGATTACTTAATCGATTAATTACATTCTATTTCACGTGTATTTCATCAGTAATATCTTTTCCTCCGTATAAAAGAACACTTTTT
>CADBTL010000093.1 GCA_902797575.1 uncultured bacterium | reverse complement strand
ATTTTTCGAACTTGCTTGGTTGTCGGCGAGAAACGAGTTTCGAATTGCTTGCGCAATTCTGTCACTCTCTGCCGACAATCCGCTTTTTCAAATCCGACCTTAGGTGTGTGAAAGTTAGACTAGGTGCGGGATAGCACGTAGTCTGACTTGAAACCGTTCCCCAGAGTTTGCAGGGAAAATTTTAATTTTTCCGCAAACTCAAAATTTAATATTTATTTTGTGATAAAATTTTGTTATCGTTTTTTATTTTTATTTTACGGAGATAGTGTATGCAATTTAAAATATTATCAAAAATCGGAATGATTTTAGGTTTTGTTCTGTTAGGATTGTATTTGGTCTTTTTATTACTACCGTTTGTGCTAAATTTTTCTATTGATAAATATATGCCAAAATTAGCAGGAGAAATCAATAAAGTTACCGGTTTAAATATAGGTCTTGAAGAAGTTAGGCTGGTTACTACTCCAAAGTTAACAGCCGGATTAAAAATAAAAAAATTCCAATTATACACACCTTTAAAAGAGCCTATTGTTGATGCTGATAATTTTGAAGTTAAGATGTCTTTACTTCCTTTAATAGCAAAAAATATTAGAATAGATGTTATTAAATTAAATAATGCAGATATTACTCTGTTGTTTAAAAACGGTGATTTAGATTTTCTTAAATATTTGCCGCAGCAAGATGATGTGGTTGAAACAAATAAAGAAAATCAAACTCAGCCGGTAAAATTACCTTTCGGTTTAAAATTGTCTAATCATATGCCGGATGTGCATATTGGCAGATACAGCGTACTGATAACTGATGGAACAGACAAATATGTTATAAAAGGTGATAAAACTGATATAACTGATTTCATCTTTAATAAAAACATAAAAATTAAGGCTTCTGCAAAAGCTGTGTTAAAAGATAAAGAACAGTTTTCTTGCAATTTTAATATATTTAACAAAGTAATGCCGGATATTGATATCAATGATTTAGTTTTCAATACAAATGTCAATGAAGAAGAAAAACAAACAGAAGATATTAAATTTGATATCATAAGTATTTTAAAAGGACTATATGATTACAAAATGACTGCGGCATTAAATGCTGATTTAAAAATAGATAAAGAATCTCTTGATGGGAATGTAATTTTAGATAAAGTATCAATTATCGATTTGCCTAACTCTAATGCAGAGTTTTTATTCAAAGGCAATTTAATTACTCTCAATACAAATTTATATACAGCATTAAATGAAGTTTCAAAACTAAACGGTCAAATTAAGACCGGGAAAAAACCATATGCAGACTTAAATTTTAATTCAGAAGCGGAACTTTATAATGTTTTGAATATTATAAGGAAAATAGCAACTGTTTTTAATATTAATGATTTGCAAACATTATCTGCAAACGGAAAAATAAATGCGAATTTCAATATAAAATCTGATCTTAAAAAAGTTCAGTCGAGCGGTTTTCTGAAGATTCCAAATGCAAATATGTATTATGGCGCATATAAAATCGGAATTGATAATATTCAATCAGACATATTGTTAGATAACAATAACGTAAATATAAAGAATATAAGTTTTTCTGTTCTAGGTCAACCGCTTAAAATATGCGGAACTGTGTCAAATGATGCAACTTCAGATGTACATATAACTGCAGATAAATTAAATTTAAAAGGTTTGTTGGTTGCATTAGGTCAAGCTTCACTGTTAAAAGAAAATCCTATTTCATCCGGAACAGTATCGATGGATACTGTTATTAAAGGAAAATTAGATAAAATCAGTCCATTGATTAAATTAAATCTTTCAAATGTTGATTTGAAAAATATACCGTTAGACATAAGATTAGTAGCTCCGTCTACAAATGTTGATATTAAATCTGACGGTGTGACTTTCACGGGTAATGCAGTAAGTTCAAGTATAAAACTTATTAATCCGGCTCTAACAGTTTCTATTCCAAATTTAAAAGCAAATATATTACCTCATAATATTGAAATTACTCAAACTCCGGTAATGATAGAAAAAATAAAAACAAACGTATCAGGTAACATTACGAACTATTTAACGGAAAAAATAGGTTTAGATTTTGTATCAACAGGTGATATAAAATCAACTTTAAAAGGTGACATAAATATTGCAAAACAAACTCTTGCTTTAACGTATGCTACAACAGAATTATCAAATATAATAATTCCAATGTTTGATAAATCAAAATTATCCTTTAAAGGAAAAATAAATATTACCGGAAATATGTTAAATCCGATTATATCAGGAACGGCAGCAGTACCTGATATATCAATACCTGAGATTCCCGTAACAATGAAAGATATGGATATAAAATTAAACGGTACAATATTACATGGTTCGGGTTCGTTAAAAGAATTTGCATCAGGCGGAATTAAGGCAGAAAGTCTTACCAGTGATTTTGAACTTAGAGGCAATGATTTTTATTTAAATAATTTAAAAGGTTCATCTTTTGGCGGTAAAGTTAACGGCAATATAGTTTATAACCTTACCAATGCGAAAACTAAGTTGAATTTTAAAGGGAATGGTTTAGATGCGGAAAAAGCAATTGAAGGCGCCGCAGGCATAAGAAATGCACTTAGCGGTACACTCGGTTTTGATACAAATCTTTCATTAACAGTTCTTGAATATAATGCAATGATGAAATCATTAAAAGGAAATTTAGCATTTAATATCAAGAATGGTGCTTTTGGTACAATAGGTCGTTTTGACGGGTTTTTGGGTGCTTCTAATATAACTGAAAACTATTTTCTTAAAAATACTGTTAATGCTTTATCTAATGCAGCAGGACTTGCTACAACCGCTCAGTTTGACACACTTGAAGGGAATTTGTCTTTTACTGACGGATGGACAAACTTAAATCCCGTAAAAAGTGCTGGAAAAAGTCTTTGTTACTATATTACAGGAAAATACAATCTTGTTAACGGAACTACAAATGTTAATATTTTAGGGCGTTTAGATGCGGTAATGGTATCAAAATTAGGTGCTCTCGGTACTTTAAATATGTCTAATATACTTGGAGAAAAAGCTGCATCTGTCCTTAAGATAATTACTACTAATCCGCAAACTGAGAATACAGAATTAATTCCTGCTTTAACAAACGGAAGTACAAATTATCAAGATTTTAAAGTATCATTTAACGGAGGTGTAGAGTCTAAGAGTTCAATAAAATCCTTTAAATGGTTAAAAAACGCTGATATGACTGACTTAAAACAACAAACAGTTAAAGATGTTATCGATAATGTCAAAGATGCATATAAAACAGATATTCAAACAACAAAAGATGAATTTAATAAAGCTGTTCAGGAAAAGAAAAATGAAATCAATAATATGAAAGAACAAATAAATACAACAAAAGATGATTTTAAAAATTTATGGAACAGTATTAAAAATACCGGAAAAACTGAAAATGATGCATCGGTAACAGAAACACAAATTCAAAATGATGCAAATACAGCATTGCCAGCTGGCAGTAAAACTATTAATAATGAAAAACTTGATAGTTCTGTTTCTACGCAAAATGAAAATACAACTAGTTTTGAAACTGACGCAATAAATAACTAGACAGCAAAAACGAATAATTCATTTGTTTACAATAAACTTGATACAAAAATATGTTTATGTGACAATAGAATTGACTTATTACAAAGTTAGAATGAAGTCTTGTTTATCCTGCAAAGATAAGTTGCAGGCAAAAACAAAAGTATAGTAGTAGGGCGGGTAGTTCCGCCAAAGGAATATAGAAGGAAAAAGAAAATGGCTAGAAAAACTCCATTAGAAAAAATCAGAAATATTGGTATTGCCGCTCACATAGATGCAGGTAAAACCACTACAACTGAACGTATTTTGTTCTATACAGGAAAAACTCATAAACTGGGTGAAGTTCACGATGGTGCTGCAGTTACCGACTTTATGGAACAAGAAAGAGAAAGAGGTATTACTATTCAATCAGCGGCAGTAACTGCTGAGTGGAAGGGACACCAAATTAATATTATAGACACACCGGGGCACGTTGACTTTACAATTGAAGTTGAACGTTCATTACGTGTATTAGATGGTGTTGTTGCAGTATTTTGCGCTGTTGGAGGCGTTCAATCACAATCTGAAACGGTTTGGAGACAAGCTAACAGATATGAAGTACCTCGTATGGTATTTGTTAATAAAATGGATAGAACCGGTGCGGACTTCTATCGTGTTGTTGAGCAGATCAAGACTCGCTTAGGCGGTAATGCGGTTCCTATTCAATTACCTATTGGTGCAGAAGATAAATTTACTGGCTTAGTTGATCTTATGACTATGAAAGCTGAAATTTATACTAACGACTTGGGTACTGATATCAAAGAAGAAGAGATTCCTGCTGATTTACAAGAAAAAGCTAAGGAATATCATGATGCTATGGTTGAAGCTATTGCGGCAGAAGATGATGTATTAATGGAAAAATTCTTTGAAGATCCTGATTCTATCACAGTAGATGAATTAAGAGCCGGTTTAAGAAAAGCTGTATGCAACAATAAGATAGTTCCTGTATGTTGCGGT
>CADBTL010000092.1 GCA_902797575.1 uncultured bacterium | reverse complement strand
TTCTATACAAAATACTAAAAATGTATAGAAAAAGTTTGAGGTGAATTATGAGTGATGAGAATAAAACTTCATACAAATACAAAGAAGCTCTTGTAGAAATTGGCTGGGGGGATTTTGACGAGATGTATCCTCTACTCACAAGGGAAGAAACCGAAAAGAAAATTAATTATTACTTATTTGATAAGATTAAAATTTTTCAAAAAAGAATTGAAAAAAGACAACTTATTAAGTCTTTTAAGCTAATAGGAGTACCTTTATTAAACATCTATTATGATGGATTGCACGATAATTATTTGCTTTTTAATAGTATACCTATTTGGAAAAGAGAAAATGACAGAGATTTTTGGAATGATTGGGAGTAATTGAATGGGGGAGTATACAGATTACATTAATGAGCTACGTCTTGAATATTATAGGTATTGTGAAAAAAAAGAGTATAATGAACCAATAGTTTCAGTTATTGTGCCTGCATACAATGTTGAAAAATATATTGAAAGATGTTTATTTTCTTTAGTAAAACAAAGCTTTAAAAATATTGAAATAATTGTTGTAAATGATGGATCTGAAGATATGACTGCCGATATAATTAATACTTTTGCGAGTATGGATAGTCGTATTAATGTGATACATCAAAAAAATAAAGGTCTGTCAGCAGCAAGAAATAAGGGTATTGATATAAGCAGAGGTAAATATATTGCATTTGTAGATTCTGATGATTGTGTAGATGATGATTTTATTTTTAATTTATACAACGCAATTACAAAATATGATTGTGATATAGCTGCTTCGACAATAATTCGGAAACGTAAATTATCACAAAAGTACAGAGTTCATTATACTGAAGAAAAAATATATTCAACATTGGAAGAGAAATTGAATGTTTGTCGTATTCCTGTTTGTTGTTATGTTTGGAATAAATTATATAAAGCCTCATTAGTAAAAACTCATAAATTTGAAGAAGGGGTTTATTATGAAGATGTTTTATGGACACCGGCAATATTAAAAGATTCGGATAAGTTAGTTACAGTTCCAAATACAAACTATTATTATTGGGTAAATAAAGGTTCTGTGGTAAAAAAAGTTCAAAGCCCTCAAAAGCAGAAAGATTCATATAATGCTAAGAAATATATAATACAGTTTTATAATGAAAATGAGCTTGTCCTATCGGAAAAATCAAAAAAACTAACAAAATCAATCAAATACTTATTTGGGATTCCAATATTAAAGACAAAAGAGTATAACGGAACAGATACAACCATGTTATTTGGTTTAATACCCGTTTGTAAAACTCCATCAACTAAAACTTTTTTAGTTTTTAATACAGCTTGTTTTGGTGATAACTTGGTTTGCAATGCTTTATGTCAAAATATTAAAAGAATTTACCCAGATTCAAAAGTTGTATTTATTGCAGATAAACCTTTTGCGGATGTTGCACGACATCAAAAAGATGTAGATGATGTTGTTATATATGATAAAAAAGGAGAACACAAAGGTTTAAGTGGAATGCTTAAATTTATTAGAAGCTTTAAATATAAAAATGCTTATGCTGCTATTATTACATACCGTAATGTAAGGAATTATTGGATTGCAGTTTTATCACATACTAAGCATATTATTAAAGGGAAAAAAATATCTCTTACAACAGTAACAGCCCAAGAACAAATTTTAAACAGGCTAAAAATGATTACTAATGAGTCTTTAATTGATGTACCGATAAAGTATGAAGCAGAAGGTTCTTTATCAGAGGAGTTAGAGGTATTATTGCCAAAGAATAAAAAATACATAGCAATGTGCTGTCTAACCAAAAACCCACCTAAAGATATGCCATTAAAAACAGCTATAGATATTATTGAAAAATTATCCGAAGACTATAAAATTATTTTTACAGGGATTGGAAGTGATTGTTTAAATTATGCAGAACTTTTAAAAAGTGCTGGCTGTGATTTTATAAATTTAGTAAATAAAACTTCTATTAATGAATTAGCATTAGTTTTAGAAAAATGTGAAGCTTTAATCAGTGTAGATACTGGAACTATGCACCTTGGATATGCAATTGGTATACCTACTATTGCTGTGTTTTACGAACAAATTACTTTAAAATGCTGGGCTCCAAATAAATCTTTATATCCTCATGTAAGTGTTTTAAATAAACCTACATCAGAAGAGATTATAAAAACTTTAAATAGCCAACAATATAAGGAGATTAGTACGTGTCATTAATCTCTATAATAATTCCGGTTTATAATTGCGAAAAATATTTATCTAAGTGCTTGGATAGTATAATAAATCAAACACATAAAGATCTTGAGGTAATATGTGTAAACGATGGTTCTACCGATAATTCATCAAAAATATTAAAAGACTATTCTGAAAAAGATTCAAGAATTATAGTAATAAATCAAGAAAATAGTAAGCAGGGAGCAGCAAGAAATAAAGGACTAGAGATTGCAAGAGGTAAGTATATAACATTTGTTGATTCAGATGATTGGATCGATTTGGATTATTGCGAAAAATTGTATAATTCGGCTGAAGAGTGTGCTGTAAATATAGCTGCTGCAAGTATGGTAAGGGAAAAAATAAATAAAAAGCGAAATCATTTAAAATTATTATCTAAAAATGTATTTTATGGAGCTAATAACATAATTACAGCTATAGATGAACATTTAGAAACTGCCGGTAAATTATACAAATTTGAGTGTATTAAAAATTTACGTTTTATTGAAGAAGTTTTATATGAAGATGCACCTTATACAATAAGAGCAATTAATCAATGTAATTCATTAGTAACTGTACCGGATACAACATATCACTATTTTTCTAATCCCAAATCTACAATGAAATCAAAACAAGATGAAAAAAGAAGAAATGATATTATTGAAACTCAATTAGATTTACTTAAATATGCAGAAGAAAATAATATCAAATTAAGTAATAACTTTGTAGTAAAAGATGAGAAATTTTTATTTAAAGTAAAAAATTATACCGACAGAAGAGAATATTATTTTTGCGGAATAAAATTTCACACTAAGTACATACCGTTCAATAACGAAAAAATATTTGTAATACTTATACTCGCTTGTTTTGGAGATGTGCTATTATGTAACTCGCTAGTACAAAATATAAAAAAGATATTTCCATGCTCTAAAGTTGTATTTATAGTTGATAAACCGTATGTAGAAGCAGCAAAATTTCAAGTAGATGTTGATGAAGTTTATGCTTTTGATAAAAGAGGTAAAAATGACGGACTATTCGGGAATATAAAATTCGCATTAAATTTTCCATATAAACACATGGATTATTTACTTAAAATTCACAGTACAGCACGAATAAATATTCTATCATTCTTATTAAATCCTAAGAAGATAACGAAATGGGGATATTGTGAAAATTTGAGTGCCCAGGAGCGTAATTCTAGCTTATTAGAATGTATTACACATAAAAAAGTTCACAATTATCCTATAAAATATAGAGTAAACTCTGTACTACCTCAAAAATTTGAAAATATTTTTCAAGATGGTAAAGAATATATTGCACTATGCACAATATCCGCACGTTTGCCTAAAGATATGCCAATAGATACTGCTGTAAATTTAATACGAAAATTAAACAGTGAAAATTATAATATTGTTTTTGTAGGAATTGGGGAAAAAGCTGATTCATACGCAAAAATATTAACTGACAATAATTGCAATTTCGTAAATTTAGCAAATAAAACTACAATTACAGAGCTTGCAACTGTTATAAAACATTGTAAATCACTTATAAGTGTTGACACAGGAACAATGCACTTTGGTTATGCAAATGATGTTCCAACAGTAGGTGTTTTTTATGAAAAAGAAATGTTACATTTGTGGCTTCCTAATGAAAAACTTTATAACGTCAAAGTTATAACAGAAAATCAGACAGCAGAAAATATATATTCAAAAATGTTGTTATTAAAAAATACTAAGGAGAATTATACTTATGCAAATTCTTGCTCATAGAGGTTTTTGGCTAAATGAAAATGAAAAAAATACTAAAATCGCTTTTGAAAGAGCGTTTGACAATAATTTCGGAATTGAAACAGATTTAAGGGATATAAAAGGAACGATTGTTATTTCACATAATATGCCACAAGGAAACGAAATGACATTTGAGGAACTATTACAATTATTAGGTGGCAGAAATTTAATGCTTGCTTTAAATATTAAAGCTGATGGACAAGCTGATGAAATCAAAAGATTATTAAATAACTATAACCATACAAACTACTTTACTTTTGATATGAGTATACCCGAAATGGTTTATCAGCATAAGCTCGGACTAAAAGTATTTACCGGTATGAGTGATATAATTCCGCAGCCTATTATGTATGATAAAGCAGAAGGTGTATGGCTGGATTGTTTTAATTCAGATTGGTTCAATGAGGAAGATATTTTAAAGATTAAAGAAAATAATAAAAAAGTGTGTATTGTATCGCCAGATTTACATAAAAGAGAGTATAAATCAATATGGAAAAAGTACAAAAATGTATCAAATATCATGATTTGTACCGACTATCCAAAAGAAGCAAAGGAGTTCTTTAATGTGTAAAATAAAAGCTGTTATTTTTGATATGGACGGAGTTTTAATAGAAGCAAAAGATTGGCATTATGAAGCTTTAAATCAAGCATTAAATCTATTTGGTTATAATATCTCAAGATATGACCATCTTGTTACGTTTGATGGACTTCCGACAAGAAAAAAATTAGAAATGCTTTCTATGGAAAAAGGATTACCAAAAGGACTGCATTCTTTTATTAACAAGATGAAGCAAATATATACGATGGAACACGTATATATGAAATGTAAACCATTGTTTAACCATCAATATGCATTATCAAAATTAAAAGCAGAAGGTTATGGATTAGCTTTAGCTTCAAATTCAGTACGAATTACCATAGACATGATGATGGAAAAAGCTGATTTACAGAAATATTTGGACTTTACTCTTTCTAATCAAGATGTTACAAAGTCAAAACCCGACCCGGAAATTTACGTAAAAGCTATTAATCGTTTTGGTTATAAACCTGAAGAATGTCTTGTTGTAGAAGATAATCCTAACGGTGTAAAAGCTGCATTAGGTAGTGGAGCAAATTTATTAAAAGTAGAAACTGTTTATGACGTAACATATCAGAATATTAAAAACAGAATTAAAGAAATAGAAGGACAAACCATTGCAGGAGGTTTAAGATAATGAATATTTTGATTTTAATGGCTGGAACTGCAAAAGATTTTGAAGATAAAGGACATTCGTATCCTAAATATTTACTTGAAGTACAAAATAAACCAATAATACAGCGTATTATTGAATCTCTTGAAAATGTAGGAGAAAAAATTACTTGTATTATTAGACATCAAGACCAAGAAAAATATTTCTTAGGTGATACACTAAAAATTCTTTGTCCTAAATGTAGTGTTGTTGAAATAAATGGAGATACAAGAGGAGCTGTTTGCACTGCTTTATTTGCCATTGATAATATAAATACAAAAGAAGAATTATTAATACTTAATGGAGATCAGTTAATTAAAGCTGATATTCTTCCGGCAATAGAAAACTTTAGAAACAGGCATTTAGACGGTGGTTTAGTTGTAATGAAAGCAATAAATCCAAAATATAGCTCTGTTTTACTTGATGAAAACGGTTTAGTTGTTCAAACAAGTGAAAAAAGACCAATTTCTGATATAGCTTCAACTGGTTGTTCATATTATAAAAATGGTTCTGATTTTGTAAAATCAGCATTTTCCGTTATAGAAAAAGATGTTAATACCAATGGAATGTATTATATCAGCTCTACATATAATGAAATGATATTAGAGCAAAAAAAGATTGGTATATATGAGATAGCAAAAAAAGATTATATTTCTTTTGCCAATTATCAAATGTATGAGAGTTATATAGCACATAGGAGAGGAAAAAATGATTAATATTGTAATACCGATGGCTGGAGCTGGAAGCAGATTTGCAAAAGCCGGATATTTAAAACCAAAACCGTTTATTGATGTACTTGGCAAGCCAATGATTTGCCATGTTTTAGATAATTTAAATATGCCAAATGCTAAGTTTATACTACTTGCAAGAGCAGAACATTATAATAACGAACAAGCAACTGTTAATTGGATTAAAGAACATTATAATGTTGAATTTGTTTTAATAGACAAATTAACAGAAGGAGCAGCGTGTACGGTTTTGCATGCTCACAGATTAATTAATAATGATATACCTCTAATGATTGCTAATTCAGATCAAATTGTAGATATGAATATTGCAGATTATATTAATGATTCGGATAACAGAAGTTTAGACGGTTCTGTATTATGTTTTGAAGATAATGACAAAAAATGGTCTTATGCAAAACTTGATGAAAATGGAATGATTACTATGATTCGTGAGAAAGAAGTTATTTCGGAACACGCAACTGTTGGTATTTATTATTTTAAACGTGGTCGTGATTTTGTAGAAAATGCAATAGATATGTTTGTAAGGAATGAAAGAGTAAACAACGAATTTTATGTTGCACCGGTTTACAACTATTCTATTGAAAAAGGTGGTAAATACGGTATTTATTCAATTGATAAAACGCAAATGCACGGAACAGGAACTCCCGAAGATTTAGATAAATATATCGCAATAAGACAAGGAGTGTTGGTATAAATGAAGACAGCTAAACTTGAAGATATGATAAAAGGTTGGTTTGTTGGTAATTTTGAACCGACTTTATTAAAAACAAATGATGTAGAAGTCGCAGTCAAAGAGTATAACAAAGGGGATTACGAAGAGAAACATTATCATAAAATTGCAACTGAAATTACGGTTATCACTAACGGCAGAGTGAAAATGAACGGTATTGAGTATGAAAAAGGGGATATTATTGTAATGGAGCCTAATGAATCAACTGATTTTGAAAGCTTAGAAGATGGTACTCAAAATGTAGTTGTAAAATTCCCAGGTGCAAACAATGATAAGTATTTAGGAGAAAATAATGATTGATTCTAAAGATATTTCTGTAGTGGTACAAGGAGCTATAAATAAAGAAGAAACTCCTAAATGCTTGAGCAGTATAAGAAAATATCTTCCTAATGCAGAAATAATTTTATCTACATGGGAAGGTAGTGATGTTACAGGACTGGACTATGATATTTTAGTATTTAACCAAGATCCGCAAGCATTTGTTCAATTACAAACAAAAAAGAAAACATATTACAATAATTTAAACAGGCAGCTTTTGTCTACACAGAACGGCTTAAAAAAGGTAGAACGAAAATATGCCATGAAATTTAGAAGCGATTTAATTCTCTCTGGTACTATGTTTCTAAAATATTTTGATATGTTTCAAGCAAGAACGGATAAATATAATCTGTTTAACAGAAAAATATTAACATCAACTTTATTTACTCGATATGAACAAAAATTTAAAAAAGAATTTATAAAAATACCATTTCATATATCTGACTGGTGGTTTTTGGGTTTAACAGAAGATATAAAAAAATATTTTTTAGATACACCTCTTGTTGAGGAACCTTCTTTTACATATTATTTTAATTTGCCGGAAAATCAAGATAAAGTATCTCCTTATAATAAAAATTCGTTTAAATTTGCACCGGAACAATACTTTGGATACACTCCTTTTGCAAATAATTTTGAGGACATATATATGGAAGATTCTTCAGATACTTCAGATGAACTGTTTGAAAAATTCCGCCATTGTTTAATAAACAATTTTATAATTTTAGAAAATAAGCAATCAGGTATATATCTAAATAAGTATTGCTATAGCAAAAATGAGAAAATGCTAGGTGAAAATTATTTATCACTTTATACTTTTGCAAGGTTTGAAATGGAATATAAACAATTATGTGATAACAATTATATTTTAAACAATCGAAATTATGAAGTTTATAATAATAAGAAGAAGGCTTACCGCTATGGGCAAATGTTAAAACACTATTATGCTGCTTTTATGCCAAATGTTAAATTCCTCAAACGATTAGAAGAATTATTTATAAGCTTTCCTTTTTATGCCATTATATATTTATTAAAGAAATAAAAGCGAATTTTATATTTATCAAGACTAAAAATAAAGGACTAATATCAACGATTAGTCCTTTTATTTTACTAAACGATTGTTTATATTATCGAAACATTTTTATATTAGCGTTCCACACGATTTTACCCAGAATATCAATATTTCTTAAATCAATTTCTTGCTCACGTCTAAATGGCTCACATTCTTCTCTTCTGTGGTTATATATATATTCAATAGCATTGTTACCATTCCAATCCATTGATAAACACTTTAATTGTATTTTATCGTTATTTTTTACCAAAAAGAAAGCTCTTCTGCTAGATGATCTTGCTGATTTATCAACCATAACAATATCATCAACACGTAAACGGCCTGGCATTATAAGTGGTACATAAAAATTTTCCATGTCATCTTCTTGTAACTGATACATAAAAATATCATCTGGATTTACTTCAAGGATATTTGTAAGCCAACGTTTATCAAAATAAATATACTCTGAAGATTTAAATACTTCATCTTTAATCTCATTAGGACTATAAGAATAAAAATAAACTTTAGTAACATTTTCCTTAAAAGAATTACCTAGTTCAGTATCCGTTTCTACGTCATAGTAATAATATTTTAATAAAGCAAATTTTAATGCTGGTGGTAAGTTTGTTCTATCTTTTTGTGTAAACACTCTAGATATAAACTGTATTTTAATCTTTAAGTCATTTGCTAATTTTGTTTTTGTTATATCATACTTTTGCATGTATCTTTCAAGGCATGCTACCTCGTTAATAGTTTCTAAAAGTTTATTTTTCATTTCAAAATCTCCATTTTCTGTTATGATTATAAAGGAATTTATTTGAAATTGCAAGCGTTTCGACCAAAAACTTAACGAACGATAACAAACATTAAACGATATAGTTGACAAGGGTGAATTTTTTTGGTAGAATATTTCATGTAAGGTGAAGAACTTATCATAAGTTTAAATACTGAAGAGTTTTACACTAAGCTGAAGCCCCAAAGTTCGTAAATTGCGAATGATTTTTGGTCTTCAAAATGGGATATGTTGAGTATTTAGCTTGCGTCCCGAGTACATTATAAGAAGGAGATTAGAACGATGAAAATTGTTCAAACCCAAAGAAGAGCTTCCGCCTTCTCTAAAACTGCGGAGAAAATTATGGATCTGATGATGGATGGCTTAACAGCCAGTGAAATTGCAGAGACCCTTGGTGTAGACGTAAGAATTGTGTGTTATGAAAGACATCAACTCTTTAAAACACTAGGTATTAAAAACGAACTGCAATTCTTAGCCAGGTCTTTATACTTTGCAATGGAAGAAATTGCAGATTTGATTGCAGAAAATGAATTTCTGAAGGGGCAATTAGCTGCTTGAAACCGAGCTTGAACTTGAGAAACAAACATGTTTAAATGCTTGCGACAAGTTCCAAAAGGTTTTTGAGGAAGCTAAAGTCCTAAAAACATTCGGAAGTACACCTACTGCTACAGTTATAATATCCAATTGTCTAACGGATTACGAAGCTGTTATAAGTGAGTATACAGACGGATACAGAAGAGGAAAGTCTATTAAATGCACTATTGCAGCAAATGTTTTGCAAAGACTCAAAAATGCAAATACCCAAATATCTTACATTTCCTCTAAAATAATCTTTAATTCGTTATTCGGAAAAACATCCAGCCAAGCTCTATATAGAGAAATTGGTGAAGCTCTTGAAAATGAATGGAAGATGCAATCCTTCAAGGATGAAAACCTCGAATATTATAAAAAAGTCATATCAGACTTAAATAAGAGAGGTGCAAAAAACAATCGTATCCTAACGGTTGTGAAGTATGTTTTTCAGAAACAGCTTGATTTTCATCTTGAAAAATGGAGCGTTACTGAAAAAATACATGCCGGTATGGTGCTTGTAGATTTGTTCAGAGAATCTACCGGATTGATTGAATACGATTATAATTATATAAATGGTAAAACAGTCAAAACAGTAGTTCCGACAGAGCATTTGCTACAATTAATTGATAACTTAAATGATAAGTTAGAAATTATGCACCCACAGCTATTGCCAATGGTTGTCCAACCTAAACCTTGGACTGGTATGTATAATGGCGGTTATCTCTCACCATATATGCGAAGGAATCGCATGATTAAGAGTTATGACCGTAACTATCTAACAATGCTTGAAGAACAAAAAATGCCGATGGTGTATAATGCTTTAAATATTGCACAAAGCACTTCTTGGCAAGTTTATCAAAAAGTATTGATGGTAGTAAAAGCTTTGTGGGAAGAAGGACAAGAGATTGCCGGACTCCCTAAAAGAGATGATTATATTTTGCCGGAATTTCCGTTTCCAAATCTTTCTAAAGAAGATGAAAGAACAGAAGAGCAAACAATAATCATTAAAGGTTGGAAGCGTACCTGTTACGAAATTCATAAAAAGAATATTGCTAAGCGTTCTTTAAGAATGCAAACTTCTGAAATAATAAGAATTGCAGAACAATTTTCGGATTATGAAAGCATTTATTTCCCATATACATTGGATAGTAGAGGAAGAATGTATTGTCTTCCACCATTATTTAACCCACAGGGAAATGATTTAGCTAAAGGACTGTTATGCTTTTCTAAAGGGAAAACTGTAAAAGATGACAAAAACGCTATTAAATGGCTAACAATACATGGAGCTAACATGTATGGCTTCGATAAAGTTGGTTATGAAGAGCGTATTCAATGGGTAAAAGATAGAGAAGATATGATCTGCTCAATTGCTGAAAATCCTCTAAAAAACAGAGAATGGACTGAAGCAGACAAACCCTTTCAATTTCTTGCGTGGAGTTTTGAATATGCAGAGTTTTTAAAGAACCCGGATACTTTCAAAACACACATCCCAATTCAGTTAGATGGCACTTGCAATGGACTGCAACATTATTCAGCTTTATTAAAAGATGAAATAGGTGGTGCTGCTGTTAATTTAACTGATACAATATTGCCATCTGATATTTACAATATGGTTGCAGAAAAATTAAAATCACGATTAAATGCAATCAAAAATACAGAACCCCTTGCTGCTAAGTGGCTGGAATTAGGAT
This sequence comes from uncultured bacterium, assembly GCA_902797575.1. Lineage (GTDB taxonomy): Bacteria > Cyanobacteriota > Vampirovibrionia > Gastranaerophilales > Gastranaerophilaceae > CAG-196. Next base: position 10,097 of record CADBTL010000092.1, on the reverse strand, counting down.
TTGATAGAAAACTCTGTAAAAAGAATGTAATGACACTGCCTTATGGCGAAAGTGAATACGGAAATAGAGCTTTTATATCAGAATATCTACAAGAAAATTACTCTTTGGAATATCTTTGGAAGTTTTTTAAGGTAGGTAAAAATCCTAACGATTGCTTATTTAAAGTATCTTTATTTCTTAGCAAACACTTATGGCTTGCTATTGAAGATATGTTAAAATCAGCAATAATAGGCATGGAATACTTGAAAAAAATAACAAGTATTGCTAACAAATACAGCAGTTATATGGAGTGGACTACTCCGGCTGGCTTAATAGTAAGGCAAAACTATCAAGCCCAAAGAAAAAAGATTATAAGAACTGAACTTTATGGCAGTATTCTTAAATCTACTGTTAATATTGATAATGGTAAGTTAGATAAAAGAAAACAATTAAGTTCGATTGCCCCAAACTTCATTCACAGCTTAGATGCAGCGTGTTTAATGATTTATTTAAACAAGTGCAATGAAGCCGGAATTGATAGTTTTATGATAGTTCATGATTGTGTAGGTACTTATGCTACAGATACAGAATTATCGGCTCAATTGATTAGGGAAGCTTTTGTAGAAATTTATCGTCAGCCAGTATTACAGAATTTTTTAAACGATATTAAAAAAGTTTTACCCCAAGAAGTAGAACTTCCATCTCTCCCAAAATTTGGGAAACTTAATATCGAAAATGTATTAGATAGTAAATTCTTCTTCAGCTAGAAGAATACAAAAAAGGAGAAAAACCGTGAGAAATACGGAAGAAAAGAGCTACTTAACTGTAGCAGAGGTTATTGAAAAATCCGGTTATAAGGTTAATAAACCGAAAATCGGTAGTTTAGGTAAAGCATTGATGGCTGCAAGTAGAGAACATTCTGAAGAGAAATGGCTCAAAACGCAGATTGATATAATGTTTTCCGGCATTAGAAGAGAAGAGAAAAAAGAGAGAAGAAAGCAAAAATGGCAGAAGTAAAAAGCGAAACGGCTCAACTTCTCTATGACTTAATGTTGCGTACTACCCCTAAAAAGGTAGCAAACGCAGCGTTAGGAGCGATAGACGGAGTTCAAGCAAATAGGGTAGAGGAACAATTGCTCGGCTTAGCTGCTGTATTAATCTGTATGTTACATCATTATAATTTATCGCATATAGATGTACTAGGCATTGCGGACAATATGGTTTATTCCGGTGATAACAATAATATGAAACCGGAGTTTAAAGTAATTACTAAATACATGAAAGATGAATGGAGATTCTAAAGATGGCTAGAGAAAGTATCGTAGAGAAATTAACAACAGGTAATTCGGAAGCTGTATTCGTTGCAGCTAGTAAACCAATGACAACATTTGATCCTGAAGGTTTGTATCACGCTAATGTTTTGGTAACAAAAGCTGAAGGTGAAAAAATTGTCAAATTGGCTAATACAATTGAAGAAAAACAATTCAACACATACAGAAAGAATAATAAAAAGGTAGAATTTACCGGATGTATTCCTTATGTAAAAGTTGAAAAAGATGAAAATGGCAGAATAATTAAGGAAACTCCCGACCCGGAAGGTAGATATATTTTGAAAGCTAAAAATAAAGCTTATATCAAAAACGGTATTGCTGGGCAAAAAATTCCTGTCTTTGATTCAAAATTAAAACCAATTGAAGGTGTAAGTATTGGTTCCGGTTCAACGGTTAGACTAGGTTTAACATTAGAAGGTTATTCGACAAACTTAGGTACCGGTGTATCCGTGAAACTCCGTATGTTGCAAGTAATCAATTTGGTGCCATTTGGCGGTTATAAAGCTGATGATTTCTTTACTTCTACAGAAGGTTACGATTTCAGTGAAGCTGATGTTGATACTGAACCGGCTGGAGAAACTTCAGAAGAGGAAGATTTTTAACCAATGGCAAAAGCCAAACATTTATCCCTTGATGAAGTCGGGCGTAAGCTCGGCTTCAGAAGCGGACTTGAGAAGGTAGTGGCAGCACAGTTAAGTGCTTGTGGAATTAATCCGAACTATGAGAATTTGAAGCTCAAGTATAGAGTAGAAAAGAATCATACCTATACACCGGACTTTCCGGTATGCAAAAGCATAATCATTGAAACTAAGGGTAGGTTTTTAACTTCAGATAGGATGAAAATGCTTTTAATAAAAGAACAATACCCAGATATTGATTTTAGATTTGTATTTACAAATTCAAAAAATCGTATCTCAAAAATATCTAAAACTACCTATGGCGAATGGTGCGAAAGAAATGGATTTAAGTATGCAGATAAAGTAGTGCCATTTGCGTGGATAGAAGAAATTAAGAATTTAAACAAGGAAAGAGAAGAAAAATAATGACATCATCACATTTACCTTGCCCCGATTGTGGGTCTAGTGATGCACTGATGATGAATGATGATGGCTCAACTTACTGTTTTTCATGTGGAGTTTTTCACACTTGTGGTGATAACTCCACCACTGAAAAACCTAAGAAGACAATGCCAGCAGAATTTATAAAAGGTGTATCGAAAGACATAGACAGCAGAAAATTAAATAAAGCTACTTGTCAGAAATATAAATATAATATAGCAGAGTATAAAGGTGAAGAAGTGCAAATTGCTACTTATCGTGATTTAGGCGGAGAACCGATATTTCAAAAAGTCAGAAAATCCGGTAGTAAGGAATTTTTCACTATTGGTAAATTTAAGCCATTGCTTTATGGTATGCACTTATTTTCGGGAAATGATAAGAAAATATACATTACGGAAGGAGAGATTGATTGTTTAAGCTTATCTCAAGTTCTTAATAATGTGCCGGTTGTATCAGTTCCTAACGGTGCAAATAATGCAAAAATAGCAATAAAACATAATCTTAAATGGCTTGAGCGTTTTGAAGAAGTTATTTTTTGTTTTGATATGGATGAAGTAGGGCAAGAAGCTGTTAAAGAATGTGCTTCAATTCTATCTATTGGCAAAGCAAAAATAATGAGTTTACCTCTTAAAGATGCTAATGAAATGCTAAAAGCTGGAAGGGTTGATGAACTCTACAAAGCAAGCTGGAATACAATCGAATATCGTCCGGACGGAATTGTTCACGGTGAAGAATTATGGGAAGAAATTGATAAACCTATTACTTATGGTTTGAGTTATCCTTGGGAAACATTAACTAAGCTTACTTACGGTATACGTCCGGCGGAATTAATTGTATTTGGTGCCGGTACCGGCATGGGAAAAACAGAATTTTTCAAAGAAATTGAAACGCATTTACTTGTTGAACATAAGCAAAAAGTTGGAATTATTCACTTAGAAGAACAAACAAGGGAAACCGTTTTAGGACTTATGAGCAAATATGCTTCTAAAAAATTCCATATACCAGATACAGAATTTACACCGGAAGAAAAACGTAAAGCATTTGATGAAACAGTTGGAACTAACAGAGTTTACATCTACGACAGCTTTGGAACAACTGATTTAGAAACAATTAAAAATACAATACGCTATATGGTTAAAGGAAAAGACTGCAAGTTTATATTTCTCGACCACATTACAGCTCTTGGTGATTGCTTGGAAGATGGCAATAATGTAAATCAGTATATGCGTAAAGTTGTTTCAGAGCTTGCAAATCTAACAAGGGAGCTTGATTTTACCTTGTTTGCAATTTCACATTTAAGAAAGCCAGAAAATAAAAAACCTCATGAAGAGGGCGGAAGAGTGCATTTAGACGATTTATATGGTGCAGCAGCTCTCAAACAATGGTCTAGCTATGTTTTTGGGCTTGAAAGAAACCAGCAAGCAAAAGAGGAAGATGTAAGACATACAACTACTTTACGTTGTCTTAAAGACAGATACACAGGAGTAGCAGCCGGACAAACTTTTAATATCAAATATTACAAAGATACCGGAAGACTGCTTGAAGTCGATGTTGTTACTACCTTTGATGATTTATTAGAAACAGAAAGTGGAGATTTTTAATAATGAAACCATTAGAAAAACAGTTATTGGCTCTTATGGAAGACTATCAAAAGAAGGTTAAGGAGTTACTTATGGGCAGATACCCATATTTATACTTTTACATTTCACCAACCGGGCATATATCGGTATGGGTTAGAAGAAATGGTAAAGACGGTACCGGAGTGCCTTTACCCTCTACAGCAAATGTATTTACTTTTGATGAAACATTCTTCGATGAATTGAATCAAAAAGTGAAACCGGCTTCATTGGAACCGGAGAAATACTTTCTTTGTTCAAACTGCGGAGAAGTTAAGTCATTAAAAGAATATCAAGCAAGCGTTATGGCTGCTGATTATTGCACTGATTGTGCAACTAAACCGGAAATAAAATCACTAATTAACGAAAGTATGAAGGAAGGATTCTATGACTAAGGAAATTGAAGATTTTGATGTTAATTTTATTCGTTTTGAGGATACTGGTGAAGAGGAACTTACCGGAGAGAATTGTCCTATTTGCGGTTATCCTATTGTAACAGAAGATGGCTTAGAACTTTGTTATCGCTGCGGTTGGTATCGTGGGATGGAAGAGGAAGACTAATTGGCTCTGATATTTGATATTGAGACCAATGGGCTTTATGAAGATACTACAACTATTCACTCACTTGTAATATATGATACTGATTCTAATAAAGTTTATAGTTGTGCTAATCAAGAAGGATATTTACCCCTAACTCAAGGAATAAATATGCTTCAAGAAGCAGAAGAGATTGTAGGACACAATATAATAAAGTTTGATATTCCGGTAATACAAAAACTTTATCCGAATTTTGAACCAAAAGGTAAAATCTACGATACTCTTCTTGTATCCAAGCTCATTTATCCCGATATAGCGGTTTTGGATGATATAAACGTCAGAAAAAATAAATATAAAGCCAGCGTTACCCTAAAAACAGGAAAAAAGAAGGTTATTCGTGGTTCCTATGCGTTATTTGCGTGGGGGTATCGCTTACAAGAATATAAAGGAGAATATTTTGCAGAAGAGGATTGCTGGGTTAAATGGACGGCTGACATGCAGCGATATTGTGAGCAAGATGTATTGGTTACTAAAAAATTATACGATTGTTTGCAAAAACATACCATATCAGAAGAAACACTCAAGCTTGAAAATCAATTTGCAAAAATAATTTTCTTACAAGAACAGAGAGGTGTTTATTTTGACAAAGCAAAAGCAATCGAACTTGCAGCTTCACTCACCAAATCAAAGCTTGAACTTGAAGAAAGAATTAGACATTCTTTTCCCAATGAAATCAAGGAAGAAGTGTTTATCCCTAAAGTCAATAATGCTAAAAGAGGTTATGTTAAAGGAAAACCAGTCATTAAAAAAACTGTTGTTGAGTTTAATCCGGCTTCTAGGCAAATGATTGCAAATGGGTTAATAAAAAAATATGGTTGGAAACCCACAAAACTTTCTCCTACAGGTTTGCCAGTTATAGATGAAGAAATATTAGAAGGGCTTAATTTTGAAGAAGCTCCTTTATTAAAAGAATACTTCCTTGTTACCAAAACACTTGGACAGCTTGTAGAAGGTAAAAATGCGTGGTTAAAACTTGTTGCTGAAGATGGTGCAATTCACGGAAAAATTGATACTATTGGTGCAGTTACCGGAAGATGTACGCATAATTCACCTAACTTAGCTCAAGTACCGGCTGTTGGTGGTTTTATGGGGAAAGAATGTAGAGGACTCTTTATTGCAAGAGAAGGGTATAAACTTGTTGGTTGCGATGCTTCCGGCTTAGAACTTCGCTGTCTTGCTCATTATATGAATGATGAAGAGTATACAAATGAAATTCTTAATGGAGATATTCACACTAAGAATCAAAAAACGGCTGGTTTGAAAACAAGAAACGAAGCTAAAAGGTTCATATATGCGTTTAATTACGGTGGTGGAGATGAACTTATTGGTTCAATTGTTGGCGGTACCGCTGTAGATGGAAATAAAATCAGAAAAAAATTTTTGAAAGGATTACCAAAACTTAAATTATTAATTGACAATGTAAAAGCTAAAATTAAGGCTAAAGGGTATTTGAAGGGTATTGATAAACGTACTCTCAAGGTACGTGAACAATATAAAGGCTTAAATGTATTGCTACAATCAGCCGGTGCTATCGTTATGAAAAAAGCATTATGTATTCTTGTCGATGATATTAAAGCAAAAGGTTGGAAATTAAATCAAGATGTTGCATTTGTGCTTAATGTTCATGATGAGTATCAGGCAGAAGTTAAGGAAGAACTTGTTGAAGAATACAAAATTATGGCTGTAGAAGCAATCAGAAAAGCCGGAGAATATTTTAATTTTCGCTGTCCTTTAGATGGTGAAGCAAAAGTAGGTAATAGTTGGTATGAAACCCACTAAGGAAAATTTATTAATGACAGATTGGACTGGAAATTCTAAATCCGTGTTTACTTGTCTTGGTGCAAGCAATCACGCTTTAGAAGATAGGCAAATGGATGATTATTACGCTACGGAGCCAAAAGCAGCCAAGCTTCTATTAGAAGTTGAACCTAAATTAAATAATATTTGGGAATGTGCATGCGGAGAAGGTCACCTAGCGGAAGTATTCAGAAAAGCTGGTAAACTCAACTTAGCAACAGATATTGTTAATAGAGGTTACGGTGATGGTGTAAGAGATTTTCTAGATAAAAATATTGGCTGTTATACTGGTGATATTGTTACAAATCCACCATATAAATATGCTAAAGAATTTGTAGAAAAAGCTCTTGAAATAGTACCGGATGGCTGCAAGGTATGTATGTTTTTGAAGATTCTCTTCTTAGAGAGTAAAGCAAGAAAAAAGCTTTTTGAAAAATATCCACCAAAAGTTATTTATGTATCAAGTAGCCGTATTAATTGTGCTAAAAATGGTGATTTTCCTACATACGGTTCAAAAGCATTAGCTTATGCTTGGTTTGTATGGGAAAAAGGATACAAAGGTGAAACAGTAGTAAAATGGATTAATTAAGAATGAGAAAATGTCCTAGATGTGGGAGAATACTCCCTGAAACGGATTTTGCACCTCGCACAAGACACTGCAAATTGTGTAGACGTGATTATGATTGGCAGTATAAATACGGAATTACCCCGGAACAATATTATGAACTTTATAAAGCTCAAGATGGTAAATGCAAAATATGTGGAACTAAGCTTGAAGACGGTAAATATTTAGACGTTGACCATGATAAAGAAACCGGACATATAAGAGGATTGCTTTGTAATAGCTGTAATAAGGGTTTGGGTATGTTCAAAGAAAATACTACAGCAATCAGAAATGCAGCAGATTATTTGGAGAATAATAAAAAACAATGAGAACAGTTATCATAGACGGCGATGTTGTCGTTTATAAGGTTGCAGAAGCTGTTGCAGATAGTTTTGAAGTTAAAACTGAAGAACAAGATGATTACATTTATCGTAATATTGGCTGGGCTTCAAAATCTCAAGCTCAAGAAGTTTTAGACAATATGATTAATGATATTTGTAATGACTGCAAAGCTGAAAAGGTTTGTATTTGTTTATCTGATATGAACTCTAACTTTAGGAAGTCTTTAAATCCTTCGTATAAATCAAACAGAAGAGCTATTAAACCTATTCTGTATGAATACTTGCGTAAATATATGTTTGAAGCTGGTTACAAGGTTTATGAGCGACCTAGTCTTGAAGCTGATGATGTGATTGGTATTTTAGCAACAAGTACCAAAATCATCAAAGGAGATAAAGTTGTCTGGAGCTTAGATAAAGACTTCAAAACAATCCCATGTAAGTTTCATAGAGCAAGTATAAAAGGTGATGATGAAAGTAAAATCATATCCGAAGCCGAAGCTGATTGGTGGTTTATGTATCAAACACTTATAGGTGATAGTGTTGATGGTTACTCTGGCTGCAAAGGTATTGGTGATAAAACTGCAAGAAAAATTCTGGGGGGAGTTGGTGAACACTCCCTCTCGGAAATGTGGCAATCCGTTATAGATACCTATAAATCTAAAGGATTTGCGGAAGACGAAGCATTATTAAATGCAAGAATGGCTCGTATTTTAAGAGCAGAAGATTACGATTTTAAAAAGAAGGAAGTTAAATTATGGCAGATATAATTAATTGGGATAACAAATTCGGTGTTATCGAAGGCGGTAAAAAGGTTGTAGACGGTGTAGGTAAAGAAGCTGAAATCGTTACAAATCAGTTTGGCGGAAAACAAAGCAAATCGCCAATGGCTATGAATTTAATTGACCCGACATTTTTAAATAGTTGGTTCAATTCCTCAAATAACATTAATGACAGAATTATTTGGGGGATAACTGACTTTATGAAGAATGGCGATAAATCTGTATTATTAGATACTGTTTATGAAATACAGTGTTTAATCTCCGGCAATAATACAAACGGCTGCGAAGCTCTTGTAAATATTGCCAAAGTCCTTCAATACGGTGCAGAAAAATATCGTCCAAATAATTGGAGATTAATACCGCAAGAAGACCATATAAATCACGCTCTAATTCATTATATAGCATATTTATTGGGTGATACTCAAGATGAACATTTACAACATGCTATGTGTCGTCTTATGATGGCTTATTCTATGCCTAAGTCTTCTGATTTCAAGTATGACAAATATGTGCCTACAAAAATGGAGCTGGTACAGAACTAATGTTCGGATTAATGAAAGCAAAAGCTTTTGCTACGGATTTAGGAGTACCGGTTTCAACAGTATATTCATGGAAAAAGAGAGGGGATATTCCTCTCTCTTGTTTCATAACAATTGGCGGTACTTTATTTATTAGAATCGAAGATGTGAAAAAGTTGCTTGACAAGTCTGAAAGTGATGCTACAACGGTCTTATGAGTAAAATTTATAAAGACGGAATTGCCGAAGAAAAAGGTAAGTTTTACGGCAAAATTAAAATTAAGGGTGTTCAGCGACAATTCTTATGTCATGGTGCAAAGAATAGAACTGAAGCACAGGCTATTGTTGATTCTGAAAGATTTAAACTTAGACAAGAATTAGGCGGTATCGCAAAGAATGATAAGAAAAAAACTTATACTATCCAATATCTAAGAAAAAGATGTCTTGAAAATTCAGAAAAGAAACATAAAGCAACAGTAGATAAAGATATTACCCATTTTGAGTTTTTTGTTGATTATTTTACAAAAAAACATTTAACTGATATTAGCTTGATTAAACAAAAACATATAAAAGAGCTTCAGCAAGTCTTAAAAAATACTCCTACAAAAAGAGGTGCTCAAAGGGAAAATTCAACAGTAAACAGGTATATTGCAACATTAAGAAATGCTTTTAATATTCTTATTAAAGATGAAGATGTTGATATTTATTTTAATCCTTGTAAGGGTGTCGAAGATTTAATCGAAGACAACAGAAGAACTACATATTTACCAGAGAATTTACACGAAGAATTTTATTCGTACTTACCGGAATATGCCAGAGATTTGGTAAAGCTTGATTTGAATACAGGATTAAGAACTGGTAATGTTTTTAATGCTCATAAATCAGAATTTGATATTGAGTTAGGTTATTGGACGATAGAAAGAAAAAAGAATAAAGGTAAAAAGTTTATCCGTATTAAATTAAATAAAATAGCTTTAGAAATAGTAAAAAAATATTATTATAATACTGACGATTATTTAATCAAAAACCCGGATACTGGCAAGCCTTATACAAGTATCAAAAAATGCTTTAGGACGGCAGCTAAGAAGATTGGAATACCTAATTTACAGCCAAGAGATTTAAGACGTACTGTAGGAACTATTCTATATCAAAAAGGTAAAAGCTTACGTGTAATCAAAGATGTTCTTCATCATACAGATGCTTCAACTACTGAAAGATATTTAGGTATTACCGCCGAAGAGTTAGACCAAGCGTATGAAGCATTGGCTGTTTGATTTTGTATTAATCACTTAGTTTTGTAGGCAATATTCAGAAGGGTACACAATGGGTACACAGATTTTAAAAGAAAAAATACAATTAAAAAAGCAAGGGCTAAAACCCTTGCTATTTCTTTCTTTTAAATTTGGGCCCGGAGGGATTCGAACCCACGACCAAAGGATTATGAGTCCTCTGCGCTACCGCTGCGCCACAGGCCCACT
>CADBTL010000091.1 GCA_902797575.1 uncultured bacterium | reverse complement strand
TAAAATATATGGGTGCAACTATAAAAAATATGGCAACAGATAGTGCCGGTAAATACGGAGAAGGCACAAAAATTGTTGCAGCAAGTTTACTTGCAAAGAAATCAACGGATTATGTTCGATATGCAAGCGGAGACTGGACTTTTGAATTTAATCGTTCTTCTGATGACGTAAAAACCGCTGAAATGACAAGGAAACTTACAAAAAATGAAACTCCGATTGACGGTAACTATATAGAATTTACAACAACCGATGTAGACCTTGTAGAATCAATGCTTGAAGCTAAAGACTACTTTGAACATCCGTATAATAAAGATTTCCAAAATGCAGATTTTGAAAATGAATTTTTCGCAATAAAAATTTTACCTCCGGAAGAACAAGGTAATATTTATATGGTTCAAAGATATGAATCATACGGCAATTTCGAGAGTTCTTTAGAAGGTTTTACTCTTGTATTTAAAGTAAAATCTGAAGATGTAGAACTTTCTTCTAAATCAAAAGATGCTTGGGTTCTTCCAAGTGATAGAGATAGAAGTGGTTTATCTTATGATGATATAAAAAACATGTTTAATAAGTATGCTAAAACAATGTCAGATGAAGATTTAGTTAAACTTATTGCGACAATGGAACCATTGTGGAATGGAAGCTCTCGATCTTCATATCTAGGCAGAGATATAGTAGAAACTCTTGCTAAAATAGCAGAAGATAGAGGTTTAAAAATTGATTTTTCTTCTCATCATTATGTTTATGCATCTGAAGCGCTTGACAGAGAATTTGCAAAGAATATGGGATACACTCCTATTTCAATAAAAGCCTTCACTAAAATAGGATTAGATGATTTAAGCGGTGCATCAAAAGCAAAAACAGCTTTAAAACCGACTGAAGTACAGGAAGCTAAAATAAAATTGCTAAATGAAGGTGCTAGACTTATTGCGCAAACATTAAATCCTGAAGATGCAACAAAAATGACTAGTGAGGAAGCAGATGCTCCTAAATTTGTATTTAATGAAGGAGGCTTAAAAGGTGAAGGTGGTGAAGCTATTGTAGAAGCGTGGGCTAGGACTTATAATGGTCATTGGATAAAATCTACAATGCTTGATATGAATGGAATTAATTGCAGATTCGCAGATGTTCTTGCAACCTGGCTTCATGAGATGACTCATAAATATGGTGGAGATAATAGTGTTGAATTTACTGTCGCTATAAAAAATCTTGAAAACCATATTATAAAAGTTCTTGTAGATAATCCTGATGCGTTAGCAAAATTCAAATATTTAGCAGCAAAATACGATGAAGTCGGCGGAAGTTCTTTTATAGAGAGAACCGTAGATACTGATTTTAGTGTAGAAAGCTATAGAAAAAAAATTCATGATGAAGCATCAAGTCTAAAAGAATATAAAGAATTCAACGAATATGTATCATCTAGTACATTACAAGCTCCGACAAGACCGGTTCCCGAATATAAAAAATTAGAACCGGATATGAGTAAAACTTATCCTGAACCTTTGCCTACAGCAGAAGAACTTTCAAAACAATTAAAAGAAACAGGACGTGTAGAACTTTCTGTTCCGGATTTAGGCGGAATGAAACCGACAGAAGACCCGGCAATTATTCATGAAGAAGATATTCCGATTTTAGGAAAGGCTCAAAAAACCACAAATACAATTCTTTACGGTCAACAACTTGGTTGGAGTCCGTTTAAAGTTGCAAGAGATATAATACAAAACTTCTATGACGGAAACGGTCATACGATGGAAGGTGTCACAATAAAGATAGAACGTGACGGTAATAAGTATAAAGTAAGAATAGAAGGCAAAAGTAAATACGACTATAACTACCTTAAAAATACAGGTCGCGGAACAAAAGGATATCTTGTATATGATATAGGCGGTTTTGGCGAAGGTGCTAAAGTTACTGCATTAAGTTTGCTTGCACAAGGAAGCAATAATGTAAGATATGGTAGCGGAAGCTGGACAACAGATTTCCATACGACAAAAACAAGAATTGATACGCAAGAAGTTGATATTATGGCAAGAACTTTATCTAAGGCGGATAAAGATTTTGACGGCAGTTTTATGGAATTTGAAACATCTGACGCAGAACTTGTTGAACAATTACTTGCCTCAAAAGATTTCTTTGTACAGCCGTTCAATCCGGGAACGCAAAATCTAACATACGAAAATAAGTATTTCGGTTTTAAATTTGAAGAAAATATTCCGGAAAAAATTATACTTGGTCAGCAATTTGACATTAGTAACGATTTAAAGAGTGGTAGCTATAATTCAAAACATAAACTTCAACTTGTATTCAAATTATTACCAAATAATCCTGAAGTTATGTCATTTGATAATGGCAAAGAATTAAAACTTACATCTACCGGAGTTGATAGAGG
>CADBTL010000090.1 GCA_902797575.1 uncultured bacterium | reverse complement strand
CCTGATTATAATACAATTAGAAAAGTCCGTGATATTATTCCTGATTTAAAATTGGGAACTGTTAGAAAAACAGTTTTCTTTGTCTCTACTGAATTATTAATTCCTGAATCATTACAAAAAGAGATTACAATTTTTGATTTTGCACTTCCTACATTAGAGGAAATTAAAGCAAAATTTGAAAGTATGATTAGTCAAAATTCAGGTGTTGTAAACGAACTAAGCGAAGAAGACAAAGATAAACTCTGCAAAGCTGCGCTAGGTTTAACTTTGCAAGAAGCTGAAAGTGCATTTGCTCTTGCGATGGTTAATGATGGGAAAATTAACATTAAAGATTTACAGGTAGTCCTTGAAGAAAAAGTTCAGGTTATTAAGAAAACTGGTATTTTGGAATTTATTCGTTCCGATTACACAATGAAAGATATCGGAGGTCTGGATAATCTTAAAAACTGGCTGCTTAAAAGAAATAATTCGTGGTCAGAGCAAGCTAAAAAATATTGTATTCCGGCTCCAAAAGGGGTTCTTGTAACCGGTGTTCCAGGGTGTGGTAAGAGTTTAACTGCTAAAGCAATGAGTACAATTTGGGGACTTCCTTTGTTGAAGCTTGATTTTGGTAAAGTTTTTTCAGGTTTAGTCGGAAGTTCAGAAGAAAATATGAGAAGAGCTCTGCAAACAGCAGAAGCTGTTGCTCCGTCTATATTATGGATTGATGAGATTGAGAAAGGTCTGAGCGGGCTTGGTTCAAATGGTGATAGCGGTGTTTCATCAAGAATTTTCGGTCAGTTTTTAACTTGGATGCAGGAAAAAGAAAGCCCTGTTTTTGTTATTGCAACAGCAAATAATATAAGCAGTCTCCCGCCAGAACTACTCAGAAAAGGTCGTTTTGATGAAATTTTCTTTGTAGATTTACCGACTGAAGATGAAAGAAAAGAGATTTTTAAACTTCATTTAGAGAGAAGATTAAAAGATAAAACAGTTGCATCCGAAATTGTCGGAGTAAAAAATCTTTGCGGTGAACTTGCAAAGATGACAGAAGGATTCATAGGTTCAGAAATTGAACAGGTTGTTGTATCAGCTCTATGTGATGCGTTCTTTGAAAACAGACCATTAAAATTTGAAGATTTAGCTAAAAATATTCAAACAACAGTTCCGCTTTCTATGACACAAAGAGAACAAGTTCTTGCACTTCGTCAATGGGCAAATGTAAGAGCCGTTTCCGCAACAAAAACATCTAAAATGAAAAATTACTCAAAAGAAATTGATGAGCAAAATGCCGCTACAAGCAGAGGCGGAAGAACACTGGACTTCTAAGATTAGTATATAAAAATAGGAGAACAAACAATGTCATGTACAGTAATCGCAGTACCATACGCATTAATGTGGGTAGTAGGTGCAATTGCAACAGCAGCAGCTACAGCCGCAACAAAAAATGAAGAAAATACAAATTATCAAGAACTGAGTAATATATACAATGAAGCTGAAAATTGCTCTGAAGACCATGTTATCTCTGAAAAACATTTTATAGAAAAAACTTTTGAAACTCCGTTTATGGATAAAAGTATTCTATTAAAAACACTTGAAGAACATGGTGTTAAAAATATTACGGAATTTGATAATGGATTATCAGGAGTCATTGATAATTACAAGCTTACGTTTGAAAAGCAATCAGAAGATAAGCCATACAATGTTAAAATACATTGCCTTGAACACGATAATGCCGAAGAGAAAGTCGGAGACCTGAATAGCGAATATGCATTGAATGTTCAAGAAGATGCTTACCTGCATATTTTGGATAAACTTAAAGAAAATAATATGCAAATTGAACAAGAAGAAGTAATGGAAGACAACACAATTGTCCTTACTGTAAACATTGATTAAAGGAGATATTATAATTATGTCTGATAAAAAATTAAAAATTAAACTTTTACCAAACGGTGAAATCCAAATGGAAACACAAGGTGTAAAAGGGAAAAAATGTCTTGATTATATTGAAGTATTGAAAAAATTAGTTGACGTGAAAATCACAGATACTCAATTATCACAAGAATATTATGAAACTGAGTCAGAAGTTACTGATAGTGATAGAAACGAAATAAGATTAGACTAAATAAAAAAAATAATAAACATGACAATAAAAAATACCATGACTAAAAACATGGTATTTTTTTTATAAAATGTCTAAATTATAGCCAACCTACCGATAGACAAGAAAAAACTATTGTTGAAAATTATAAATAGGAATAAATTTAAGCATAAGAATTGTTGGAGAGAAAGATATGTTTACCAAACGAGAACAAGAGGTAATAGATTTATTAATTCAAGGTTATAATAATACACAAATATCGGAGATGCTAATGATAACAAATCATACAACAAAAGCACACGTCGCTTCTATATATCAAAAACTTGGTGTATCAAATAGAGTTCAGGCAACTGTTAAATATTTAAAAATGACTTCATCTATATAGCCAAAAGTTTTATTGAATAATTTGCCCAACTAACTAATAGTATTATCAGTACAAGAATTTAGAATATTATTGGTAAGTCAAATAAAGGGAATAAATTATGAGAAATTTTGTAGTAAAATTTGGTGGTATTTTAGTTGATATTATGGCGATTGTTACTATAATCGGATTAGTAATTACAACCGTTAGAGTTATGTTTTCACAAGGTATATGGGCAGGACTGGGTATATTATGGACAGGTTTGGTCAGTTTTATTTTTGTATTTTTCTTAATTTACTTAGTAATGTCTATCAACTATAAATTGCCGGATAATCACATTGAAAATCAGGACAGATATTAAGCATTAAGCTTGCAGAAAAATCTTAAATTTTCTGTACATTTTAAAGATTAAAAAAAATAGTATCAATAGTTTTGTTCTATTGATACTATTTTTTATGATTCATAAATGAGCATAAACAGCATATTATGCGATCTTATTTTTCAGACTTTGTCAACTGACAAATATTTTTACATCATGCCGCCCATACCGCCCATGCCTGCCATAGCTGACATATCAGGAGCTTTAGATTCTTCCGGAATATCAACTACTGCAGCTTCAGTTGTAAGAAGCATTGATGCAACAGATGCGGCATTTTCTAATGCACTTCTTGTAACCTTTGCAGGATCAACAATACCTGCGGAGAACATATCTGTATATCTGTTAAGAAGAGCATCATATCCGTATGCATCTTTTTCGCTTCTAACATTATCCACAACGATATCACCTTTAGCTCCTGCGTTATCAGCAATTGCTCTTAAAGGTACGTCTAGTGCGGTCATAAGAATTTTGTATCCGCTCTTTTCATCATCAGAGTCGAATGTTAATGAATTTAATTTAGATTCAAGTGCTTGTTGAACTCTGATTAATGCAACACCACCACCAGGAACAATACCTTCTTCATTAGCAGCTCTTGTAGCATTAAGAGCATCTTCAATTCTTAATTTTCTTTCTTTTAATTCTATTTCAGTTGCGGCACCAACTTCTATAACAGCCACACCACCTGATAATTTAGCCATTCTTTCTTGAAGTTTTTCTTTATCGTATTCGCTGTCAGATTTTTCGATTTGATTTTTGATCAATCTTACACGTTCTGCAACTGCAGCTTTTGTTTCGTCGCCAACAACGATTGTTGTGTTGTCT
>CADBTL010000089.1 GCA_902797575.1 uncultured bacterium | reverse complement strand
GTACGTTCATACTTTTCACGTGCCATGAGATTAATCTCCTTCTTTGATTAAATATACTACGTTAACTTATACCTTACTAAGTTATACATGTTATTTTACCGTCTAAAGAATTCTTGTCAATTATGTATGCAAAAACGAAATAAATTTTTGCGTAAATAAATTTATCTTTACAATTCTTTACAAAAAAGGCAATTTTTTAAATCGTAAATACTTTGTATATATATCGAGGTATATTATGAGTTACTATAGTTTAGACAACAGCATAGCAAATTCTAATCCTTTTGAGAGAAAGGGGTTGAAAAAAGTTGTCAATACTACCGTAACAGAGACAATAACAGTAAAGAAACCGGAAGCTCAAAGTACCGGCAATGATTCAAAACAAGTCAAGGGTGTAGGTGATGTAGTTGAAACTAATAGTACAGTATCAGCAGCTGGTTCAGATAAAGCTGTAAAAGAGGATATAGAAACACTAAAAAGAGCTATTCATGCACATTGTAAGGAGGCAGGTATAAGCTTCCCCCAATTAATGGTTAATCTATCAGCAATATTTGGCGGAACATTAAATGATTTTTATAAATTAAAACCTGAAGTTCAAAAAATGTTTTTAAATTATGTTGATGATTCTATCCAAAAAGTCAAAAATGCGAACAGAAAAGATGTAGATTCGCTTGAAGCTGTTACCACCGATACACAAATGATGTATCATTTTATGACGCATGACAAGAATAAAAAAGTTGTATTAGATTTTAATACTGCTACACCTGAAGAAATTAGAAACCGCAGACAATATGTTGATACAAAATTTAAAGAATACAAAGATAAAAAATTGGCAAAAATTAATAAATTAAACGGTGCAGAAAAAGAAGCTGCTATAAAAGAATTAGAAGAAGGTATGGCTGATATAAGGAAACACGTTTACAATGAAGTTAAAGCTAAGGTCTCATTGGAATGCGCAATGGAAAATTTACTATTTTTAGCTTCACGAGATGTAGCTGATGAAGCCGAGAAATTGTTAGATTCTTTGCTGATTGAAAAACGTATTGAAATCGCAAATACCGCTTATTCTTGGGATAAATTTAAAGAATATATTCAAGCAGAACAAGGGCGTGGAACACAAAAGGATGATAAAATTGCATATGCAGCTTGGAAGAAATTAAATGCGTTAATGACTTCTTATATGACAAAGAACAAATTTAATGAATATCAAGCAGCATCTTTTGAATCAAGACAAAATGGTGAATTACCGACAGAAGTTTACAAAGCTACTGAAAAAGGTATTGGTGAAGGTGCATACGCAAACCACGTTATGACTGCAGAAGAAAAACAAGAAGCTGTTCAAACATGGGTTAAGTATAATGACGGATTCTTATCTGATACAGAAATGGCTGAAGTTGAAGAAAATGCCAATAAATATATTGATGAATATTTAGAAAAACATCCTGAGGAAAAAGAATCATTTGCCAGATTAAAACAAGGCACAATGAAAGAAACTGTAGAAAAGACTTTGGAAAGAAAATTCAAGCCTGAAATTAAAAAAGAAGAAGGCAAACAATCTAATACTGAGAAAAAAGTTTCTGTAGAAGAACCTGAGTTTGAAAAACCATCCAAAGCTGCTGTTTATACAGACAATAGAGCAGTTCCTCAACCGGTTAACCCTTCTGATAAAGCACCGGCAGGAGCTAAGAAAGCTGCAAATAAATCTACTCTTCAGTTGGAATTAAAAACAGCTCCGGTTTCGGAACTTAAAGAAAAATATACAAATAGCCCATTAGAGTATGTATCAATAGTATTACGTAATGATAATGATTTAGGTAACAGAGTTGAAGAGATTTTACCTGACATGAAGGGATTACCTGCACAAGTTATCGGAATGATGCTTATAGGATGTTCTACAACGACAATTAAGACTGTAACAGATGCATTTCCTGATAAAAAGGATGGTATAATGAAAATGGTAGAACCATACGTTTGCGCTGCAGGAAAAACTATTTTGGAAAATAATAAAGCAAACAAAGAAGAATCAGCTGAAAAATTCAGTTATTTAGGATAAGTAAGGATAACAAATAATGTTCAAATTTATATTATATAAGATACTGGAACTTCAAGAAAAAGTTCTAAGGTTCCGATTATCAAAAACAATCGGAGTAAAAACCAATTCGAAACGGAAACAGCATTATTCAACGGGATGTACTTTGGACTTGAATACAATGGCTGATGCCGAAAAAGAAGAGCTGGAAGCAAAAATAGAAAATATTCTTAAAACATATGAATACAATCCCGCCAGAATTCTGGATTATATTAAATCGCAAGGAACAGAAGTAAAATTTATAAAAGATGCAAAAAAAATACTTAATCCCATAGGTGAGTCTGATGGATTTATATATCCGGCAAAAGGCTCAAAAGCATTATACTTATCATTAGGTATATTCAAAAAATTTGCGCTAAAAACACCTGAAATGTTTGTTTTGTCAGAAGGAGAGATAAACAAATACTATTTTATTTATCATTTGTATAATTGGTTTGCTTTCAAAAATAATATAATAGGCATGGATACGGAATCGCAAGAGCTTCTAAAAAAATATTTGTATTCTGACGCTGATACAAAAGAACTTCAATTGTCAGAGATTTATAAACTAAAAGATGCTATCAGACAGGATAAAGCATCAATAGAATTTGTTGTTAAATTGTGCAGAAATTATGATGGCGCAAAACAAGCATTGAAAAAAATAAAAAACGATGGCAGCGCAAAGCTGTAATAAGATTACGGCTCAAATAATTTAATTATTTGAGCCGCTAAAATGATTTATCTGTTTTGCATATTTTGTTGTAATCTGTCACAAGCGTCGCAAGGCGCAGTCTTGTTAATTGTTTTTCCACATGGTGTAGTGCAAGGTGTTTTTTGTTCACACGGGTCACAAGGTGAAGCGTAACCTGTAGGACAATTACAAGGTTGAACTTTTTGTTCGCATTTGTTGCATCTTCCCCAGTTAAACGGATTTAAATTTGACCAAGAAAAAGCATTTGCTGTTTGCATGCAACATACTGATACAATTCCTAAAACAGCTAAAACTGATAATGTTTTTTTCATTTTTTACTCCTTAATTTTAAAATACGTATTTTTAAAATACACATACATGTTAAAAAATGGAAAATTTTTTTATATTGCCGAATCAGGTAAAATATTCTCTTATTCCGTTGGTAGAGGTAGGAGCCTTCCCTACTCATTTACCCCTACCCTCTCCCGCTTCCGTATGTGTTCACGTTCGTTCACACACTGAAAGCGACCTCCCCGAGGGGAGGTTAACTATCGAATCTCCCTTTGGGGGAGAAAAGAATATCTGTTTGAAAATCTGATAAGATTTGAAAACTTGATATTCTAAGAGAGAGTTTTCGTTTAATTTATTGTTGTGCATTTATACTCTCTCCCATAGTTAGAGGTAGTATTTCTGCAACTAACTCCATTTACCCCTTTCGACTTTTTCCGCAAACTCATATTGTAAAGTTTTGTAACAATTATAAAAACATGTGAAATTGAGCATTATTTATATACTTTATATATATGTAAGATAAAAAGATAGGATTTATATCGTGGTAAGCTTAAACAAAACAACCGAAATAACCTATAAAACACCTTCATTCTGGCAAACATTTGCACAGAGTGCAGGAGGCGTACTTGGTCAATTGACCGGTATGGGCGGTTACTGTGGTATGGGCGGCTACGGTATTGGAAGTTATGGTGGATACGCAGGAACTAACGTTTGGTCACAAATGGCATCTATGACAACAGGATACAACTGTATGGCAGGTATGGGCGGATATTGTTCAGATGCTTCTACAGGCGCTGTTGTCGGTAACATAGTAGGCTCTATAGTATCAGGTTTAGGAATGAAAGCAATTACAGGTTGGATGGAAAAATTAGATAAACCTGCAACAACAAAACCCGGAACTACAACAACTACAGGCACACCTGCCGCAACTACAACAAGTAGTTCTTCTGCTGAAATAAAAGCTCTTGAAACTAAAGCTTCAACTCACTTAACAACATTAGGATTAAAAAATTTAAAAGCTTTTGATAGTAGTACAACAGCAGATCAATATTTTAAAGCAGGAAATGTATATGACAAGAATATAGAATCAGCAAAAGATGCTCTAAAAGAATGTATTGATACGACTATCCCGAATGCAAAGACAAACTTAGCAGTTTTTGAAGCGCAACTGCCAGCAACGCAACCAACTATTCAGCTTGATACAAATGGACAACCGACAACTGAAAGCAAAACAGCCGTAGAAAAATACAATACAATAAAATCTCAAATAGAAGCTCTAAAAAATGAAATTGAACAGTTGGAAAAAGATGTTAAAGCTGATGGTAAATTGGGCAAAGCAGTTGTTGATGCAGAAAGCGCAAAAGAAGCTCAGAAAACAAAGTATGACGCAGCAATAAAAGCACTTATTCCAATAAAAAATGAATATGATGAATTAATCAAAACTGAAACACCAGGTGCGACACCAAACGGAAATGGAAATGACCCTGCAAACAATTCTGCATCAGATGTTATCTCTGCATTAAATGAAGTTGACGGTAATGGTTTAACAAGAACTTTAGATGGTAGTAATAGTGACAAGGATAAACTGAATAAAATAAAAGATGCTATCTCAAAATTTGAAAATAAACCATCTTCTCTTAAGTTAGATGATGTCATAGCAATAAATACAGATCTTCTTAGTATTGACATTAATGATAAAACTGAAGCTACTATAAATGCACTTACAAAAGCAAATACGTGGTCACAGGCTAATAATACAACATTAGTTAATCTTGAAAGCGTATTAAACGGTAGCTGCACAGATGCTAGTGTTTTAACAGATTTAGCAAACAAAGGATTTATTAAGAAAATAGATACAAATGTAAGCGGAACAAAAAGAACTATTTATAAAATGGATGATCAAGCTTATTACATAGAAAATAATCAAGTAAAACATTTAACAAAAATTCAAAATGGCAATATATTCCACAAAGCAAAATATCAAGAATAATAGTCACAGGTAAATCAGTTATATTTACCTCCTCTATTTACCACTTTTACCCATCTTACATCTTACTTAAATTTTACCGCCGAACATATGTTCGGTCTTTTTTTATTTCTTCGCGGAAGTTGCACATTTAATCTCCTTTGGGAGAAATAATGCTTTTCTTCCCCTATTGGGGAAGGAATAGAATCTCTATATGAAAGCGCAGCTTGAATATATGAGATTCAGGATGGGGAACGTTATTACTCATACATTTACCCCTACCCTCTCCCGTTATTGTAACTCTCGAGCGCAGCTCTCAAGCACAATAACGACCTCCCCGAGGGGAGGTTAACAAGCAAATCTCCCTTTGGGGGAGAAAAGAATATCTGTTTGAAAATCTGATAAGATTTGAAAACTTGATATTCTAAGAGAGGGTTTTCGATTGATTTATAATTGTGCATTATTACCCTCTCCCGTTGGTAGAGGTAGGAGTATGCTTCTCCCCGTTCTAGACGAAACAATATACATCGTACTTTTTTTTAATAATATTTGAATAATATTTCTAATCATTGTATACTTTTGATAAAATATATTTTACAGGAAGAGACTTTGAAACAAAATTTATACAAAAACCTTTTCTTATATCTGTGTATCAGCGCGTTTTTAACGTCTTCATGCGTATTGGCAGAAGATAATATAAACCAAAATCAACCGCAAAAAAAATCAGTTTTCAGTAAATTAAAATTAAACAAAAAAACTAAAACAATAAAAAATAAAAAGGTTAAAATTGAAGAAATTAACTTACCGCCGGTACAGGGAAAGCCAAAAATTCCGTTCAGTCAAATCAAAGTTATGACAATTGATGATTGCGTAAAATACGCTTTGGAACATAATCCGCAGTTAAAAGTTTCAGCAGAAAGAGTTGAGGCAGCCAGAGCCGGTATAGGAATTGCTCGTTCTAATTATGCACCAAAATTCAGTGTAGGATACAATTTGTATCACAAGAATAATAAAGCAACTTTTGTTGAGCATTCTTATGACAATGCTATGGGCTTAACAATGCGAGTATCCGATACAATTTGGGATTTTGGCAAAACTACAGCGAAGATAAAGATGGCAAAATATGACACTCAAGCTGCAGAGTATGACCATAATTTTGAAACTTTAGAAGTTATTTATCTTGTCAGAACTAATTATTACAAAGTTCTTTCAGCTCTCGCAGATTTAGATATTTACGAACAAAACGTAAGGATTCAAACATTAAACTATGATAGAACTAAAGCTATGTTCGACGAAGGTCTGAAATCAAAAATCGACGTAGTTAACGCAGAAGTAAATCTTGCCGATGCGAAAATTCAACTTGTTGAAGGGCAGAATAAATTGTTAAATGCGATTATTGCACTGGAAGATTCAATGTTCTATCAGGAAGATAAACCGTTTGTTGTTACAAATACAGAGAATTTTGGTTTCCTAAAAGCTGACTACAAAAAGAAAATGGACTCAGTTAATAATTCAAAACCTCCGGCACCTGTTATGAAAAAAAATGAAGACGGTTTAGTTTTATTATCTTCCGGAATCGAACATAATGATATTATTCAAGACTACAAGCTTACTCCTTTAAAGCTTACCAAACAAGAGGCTGTTGATAAAGCTATTGAGAATAGACCGGACTTCCTTTCCGATAAGATGCTTGTAAAAGTTCAAGAAGAATCTCTAAAAGCAATAAAAAGACAGTATGCACCGTCAATAAGCGCAGATTTATCTTGGAGTTACACAAAAAATGAACACACATATTCAAGCCCTTTACAGGTTGGTGCAGGTATCGATTTTGGTTCTGTTAATCCTTACGGTATACATTATCAAATTAAAGAAGGTGAAAACTACTTAAATATAGCAAAACATAATGTTAATATAGCGAAATCAAGTATTTATTGGGAAGTTCAGGATAATTACATAAATATGCGTCAAATGGAACGTGAAATTCCTTTAAGAAACACAAAAGTTAAAGCTACATTGGAAAACTTTGAACTTGCAGACGGCAGGTACAGCGTAGGATTAAATAATTATGTAGAACTTCAGGATGCGCTTAAAAATTATAATCTTGCACAATTAAATTTTGTAGAAAGTGTATTAAAATACAATATAGCTCGAGAAGCTTTATTAAGATCAATGGGGCAAGGGTTAGATAAAGACGGAAAATTGATAACTGAATTGTAGGAGTAAAGGGGTAAAGGGGTAAATATAGGAATAAATATAGGAATAAATATAGGGGTAAATACATAAAATGAAAAAACAATACATAGCTTTAATAGGAATCATAGTTGCCGTAATTGTTGCTTTGCTGTTTTTCTTTAAAAACGGTTCGACTAAGTATATTACAAAAGAGATTACAAAAGGTACAATTACTGAGTACGTTGAAGCATCAGGAACGATTAAGCCAATAAACACAATTGCTGTCGGTACCCAGGTATCAGGAACTGTTGCAAAAATTTATGTTGATTATAATTCTCAAGTAAAAAAAGGACAATTACTCGCAGAACTTGACCCGAGTTTATTCCAATCAAATGTTGATCAGTCAAATGCAAAACTTAACAATGCTCAAGCAGCTTATTCTAAGGCATTAGCCAATTTAGAATACAAAAAAAACAATTATAAAAGATATGAACACTTATACCAAAAAAACTACGTATCACGTGACGAAGTGGAACTTGCTCGTTCAAATTATTTAACGGCACAAGCTGACGTAAATGCAGCCAGAGCCGAGATGAACGCTCAGCAAGCTACATTAAAAAATAATCTTACAAATTTGGGGTATTCAAAAATAACATCACCTGTTGATGGGACTGTTATTTCACGTGCAGTAGATGTCGGTCAAACTGTTGCAGCAAGTTTTAATACACCAACATTGTTTGAAGTTGCGGAAGATTTGACAAAAATGCAAATAGAAACTTCTGTATCAGAAGCAGACATTGGAAAAATAAAAGTCGGTCAAATTGTAGAATATACGCTTGACGGATACCCAAATGAGAAATTTACCGGCTCGGTTACTCAAGTTCGTTTAGCATCCACTACGACAAATAACGTTGTAACGTACACAGTTATCGTATCAGTTGATAATTCTGACGGAACTGCAATACCCGGAATGAGCGCAAATGTTTCCATTATTACAGGTCAAGCAAAGGATGTTTTAGTAGTTGATAATAAAGCTCTTAAATTTTCACCTGCAGAAAATACTCAAAAATTCGAAAATCAAGGAATTTGGCTGCTTCAAGATAATGAACCCGTTCGATATGATGTAGAATTAGGTTTATCTGATGATAATAAAACACAAATTATATCAGATAAAATTAAAGAAAAAGATAAAGTTATTATTAATGCAATAACGAAAAAGAAGAAAAAAACAAATAACAATTCTATGCGCAGACCTTTTTAGGGGAAATATTTATAAATCATTCGGTGAAAAAACAGGACTACTAAAAAAGCAACGTAAGATATATACTCACGATAAGATTATATATATGTAATTTTAAAATAAGATAAACAAAACTTGCTAAAAGAGAGGATAAATGACTTTAATCGATGTAAGACATGCAGTAAAAACATATCAGATGGGGGATGAAACATTTTACGCAATGAATGACATATCCTTTACTATTGAAGAAGGTGAGTTTGTTGCTATAATGGGGACATCAGGTTCCGGTAAATCTACTTGTATGAATATGTTGGGAACGCTTGATAAGCCAACAAGCGGCGAATATTATTTAGATGGAGTTGATGTTTTCTCTCTTAACTCTAACCAATTATCAGATATTCGCAACAACAAAATCGGATTTGTGTTTCAAGGATTTAACCTTATATCCAGAACTTCTGCTCTTGATAATGTTTGTATGCCTATGATTTATAAAGGTTTACCATTAGATGAACGATTAAAACGAGCCCGAAAAGCATTAAAAATCGTTGGTCTTGAAAACAAAGAAGAAAATATGCCTTCTCAAATGTCAGGAGGTCAGCAGCAGAGAGTTGCAATAGCAAGAGCTATTGTAAATGATGCACCGCTAATTTTAGCTGATGAACCGACAGGTAACTTAGATACAAAAACAAGCATAGATGTTATGGAATTTTTTGTGAACTTAAATGAAAATCTTGGCAAAACTGTTGTTCTTGTTACACACGAACCGGACATTGCAGAATACACAAAGAGAATTATTAAGTTTAAAGACGGACAAATTGTATCTGATTTACAAAAAAATGAATGGCTAAGACAAAGGAATCGAGAAACTTAAAACAAAATAGCGGGCAAAAATTCATTTACCCGCTATTGTTATATTTCTTTAATCTTCAAATTTATTAATCGGTTTTTGTGGAAACCCAAATGCACTAACATTATCATTATTTGGACTTCTTGGAGGTACTTTACCAACATTTTGGTCAAACATTGAACCAAATACTAATTTCAAGACAAAATTTTAATTTTTCCGCAAGCTCATCACGCAATCTCAAATAGTCAAAATGATGTGATATAATATTATTTGTGGAACAGAAAGGAGAAAAGTGAATAAGAAATAAGTAAACAAGTTAATGGATGGGCAATTTCAAAATAATTTTCCATGTTCATTCTTACATTAAAAAACCACTTATTCACTTCCCAAAATGATAGATTTTAATTCAACATTAAAAATAGCACTTAATTCGCTTAAAGTTAATAAGATGCGCTCGGCACTTACTTCTCTTGGCATAATTATAGGTGTAGGAGCTGTTATTGTAATGCTTGCAATAGGCTCTGGTGCAAACAAACAAGTTCAAGCAAATATGGAGTCTATGGGGTCTAATATTCTTACAATACGCTCCGCAACTGCCAAATCAGGCGGTGTATCAATGGGAATGGGCTCAAAACCGACTCTAAGCGTAAAAGATGCGGATGCAATAAAAAAGAATGCAAGAGGAGTTGATGCCGTCGCACCGTTAATGAGTTCGTCAAAGCAGACAATGTTTGGCAATCAGAACTGGCAAACTACAATTTACGGTATAACTCAAGACTACTTATATATAAAAAATTATGAAATTAAAGACGGAAGAAGCTTTACAAAAGATGATGATAATAATGCTGCAAAAGTAGCCATTATAGGTTCTACAATAGAAAAAGAGCTTTTCGGAGATATTAATTCTGTCGGGAAAACAATAAGAATTGGTAATGTTCCATTTAAAGTTATAGGAACTCTTGTTTCAAAGGGAACAATGGGACCTATGGATCAAGATGATTTAATATTTATACCGTTAACAACTGCTCAAAGAAAGGTTTTTGGAACGGATTTTCCTGGGTCTGTGAACCAAATTATAGCTCAAGCTGATTCGCTCGAGAGTGCAAATATTGCACAAACTGACATTGAAGAGATTTTGCGTTCACGTCACAACTTGGGGAAAACTCAAGAAAACGATTTTGAGATAAGAAATTCTGCAGAATTTCAAGAAAAAATGAAATCTACAGTCAGAACTTTTGCAATCTTACTTGCATCAATCGCTTCTGTTTCACTTGTTGTCGGAGGTATAGGCATTATGAACATAATGCTTGTATCCGTCACGGAGAGAACAAAAGAAATCGGTATCCGTATGGCAATTGGTGCCAGAGCGAGTGATATAAGGCTGCAATTTCTTATAGAAGCTTTAGTGTTATCTTTAATAGGAGGTATTATCGGAATAGTTGCCGGAATAATAATTGCCTTGTCAATTGGTGCATTATTCGGAACGGCAGTTGTTATAACGCTATCCCCTATACTTTTGTCATTTGGTTTTTCAGGATTAGTGGGAATCGGATTCGGATATTATCCCGCATATAAGGCATCTTTACTTAATCCGATTGACGCTCTAAGGTACGAATAATTTAAAGTTTGACTTTATTCCTTATTTTCAATACTTAGCAAAGCTTAATAATTATGTGAATAAAATTAAAAGTTTTGCATGTTTCTGGTATAATTTTGATGATATTAAGTATAACAAAATGGAAGCATCCGGTTTTCGAGTAACCGGAGAAAGAAGGAAAAATGACAGTACCGGAAACAAAAAGTTTTCAGTTAGAAATTGGCGGAAAAACCGTCACAGTAGAGACTGGTAAGTATGCTCAGTCAACTAATGGTAGTGTAACAGTTAGATGCGGTGATACAATGTTATTTGTTCACTGCTGTGTAAGTAAAGAACCAAGAGTCGGTATAGACTTCTTCCCTTTACTT
>CADBTL010000088.1 GCA_902797575.1 uncultured bacterium | reverse complement strand
GTGAGAGGTAAAACGTCCGACCGACACCTTACGAGTTTCGGACTTCGTCCTTACTCTACCGAAAATCCGCTATCCCGCACCTAGTCTAACTTTCACACACCTAAGGTCGGATTTGAAAAAGCGGATTGTCGGCAGAGAGTGACAGAATTGCACAAGCAATACGAAACTCGTTTCTCGCCGACAACCAAGCAAGTTCGAAAAATTGTCATTTTTCGACTTTTCCGCATCCTCTTATATGTTAATTTAAAAAAACAACTTTGTAAACATTTGTAAATATATTTTGCATATACACTGTACATACTTGATGATATACACTATCATGAGTATAGAGGACAAACTAGGATTGTAAAAATGAGTTTACTATCATCGATTGACACATCCCAACACACTACCCCATTATCACTACAGCAAATTAATCCTAATCAACTTGAGACAACTGCTCAAGAAGTTGAGAAGAATGCAAAGTTAGAAACCCCAAATGTTGCTGCTGAAGATAAGGACACGCCAAAAGTTGATTTAAACAACTATTATTCAAATGTTCAATCACCGGAGATGAATTCTGATGTAAAATCTCAGGCGGTTCAGGCTTCTCAGAATTTGAGCAATGCTGTTGCTGCAGCTATTACTCACGGTATGGACCCTCAGGACGCTATGAACATTCAAAAAGCAAAAGTTGCTTATGAAACAACCATGAAAGCAGCTGAAACTTCGACTTTTGCAATCAGTGTTGAGTAAAAATTATTATCAGATTAAAGTCTGGCGAAAAATTGTATTCGTCAGACTTTGTGTTGTTTAAATTTCATGTAGTCTTGTAGATGATTAAAAAAAATGATATAATACGCTTGAGGTTTTGAAATGAAAAAGATTATTTTACTATTAGCTATACTTATTCCGTTTGCAGTTAATGCCGAGAACGTTGCTTCTCTTGAAGGATTAGAAGAACCGGTATGGAAAGACTTTGCGCCTGTAGCGTATATTGATGTAAAAGAACCGAAAGGTTTGGCAAAATTTAATGATGTATTAGCTTATTGGTATAAACGTCGAGTAGAGTTTGATAACGGTATAGAAAAATGCCGTGCAATTGAGAAAAATGAAGAAAAAATCTCATGTTATCAGGATTTAAAAGTTAAGCAGTATCAAAAGAACAGTGATTATAACGCACGAATAGAAGCAATGGAACGTGCAAGAATGAATCCTCAAGTAATGCAAGATCCGACAACAAATATGTACCCTGTTGGTGGATTAATTAACAATTTTAGTAAATTCCAGCCTAACGAATTTAATTAAAAATATAACAATTTAGAGCTTTAATAGTGATCTTAAGGCATCCCAAGCTACAGATAATGGTGGATTTACTGCAAATATTGCAATTGGAGCTATTGCAAAAATAATGATAAACATTATCCAATGAATTGGTTTCATATTGAAGTGTTCGTGTATTTCCCAGATTCTGTTTGTATAAGTGTCAATAAAATGTATCAAATAGAAAATATTAAAAAACCATATATAGTATGGGTTTATTTCAGGTATAATTCCATATGTTTTTTCTGAATATTTCTGTATAATTCGAAGAATACGATATGTGAGCCCGACAAATATTAGATACAATACAGAAAGTGAAACAATTTTTGCTATACTGAGAGGAATTTTGCCTGTAAAATAGTACAAATAGATTCCAATGTCTGATAATAAAAATACGATAAGCCAATTAAATTTTAAATTATCTTTTGTTTGAGTTGTTAATTTATTTATTGCATGAGTATTTATCAAAAGCCAAATAATGCCAAACCATCCTCTAAGTAAAATATATAATGCCATAAAAACTCCAAAGTTTTGGAATTTAATTTTAGGAAGTTCAGGCTCTTTAAATAGTGATGCACAATTTGGGCATCTTATTGCTTCAGAATCTATAATATTTCCGCAAAACGGGCAATTAATTTTTTCGCTCATAATAAAACTCTTTTCTTTAAATATATTTTAATATTATCATATCAGATAAATTTTGCGCAATATTTTTCAATCGGACAAGCTTCACAATTTGGTTTAATAGGTTTACAGACGTTTTGACCATGCGTCACGATTAAGGTGTTTATATCTATCCAGTATTTTTTAGGCAATTTCTTCCTTAATGCAAATTCTGTTTCTTCCGGATTTTTGGTTTTAATATAACCAAGTCTGTTAAAAATTCTATGAACATGTACATCAACACATATTGCAGGTTTATTAAAACCTCTTGCAACTACTAAATTTGCCGTTTTTCTTCCTACACCGTTAAACTTACATAAATCTTCGATTTTTTCCGGAACTTTGCCTTCCAACTTTTCTGCTATTTGTCTTGAAAGTTCGATAATTTGTTTTGCTTTATTTTCATAAAATCCAACAGGATAAATAGCTTTTGCTAAATCTTTAACATCTACTTTCATCATTTCTTGAGGAGTTTTAGCAAGCTCAAGCATTCTTATAGTGGCCGGATAAGTTGTTTTATCATTTGTTCTAAGACTCAATATACATCCTATTAAAACTAAATACGGATCATTAAAACTGTCCATTAAATGCACAAAGTCACTTCTTGGTTGATTAGCATTTTTTAAATCTTTAATTAAATCATCAATCATACTCATAGGATTACTTAAATTACCATATCAAAGTTAGTAATCAAAATCAATATACAGCCTAAAACATGCTAAAAGCGTGAGAAAGAATCTTTGTTACAATTGTGAAGTTTTGTAAATCATGTTTTTTTAAAAGTCAATTTTTTATAGCATATAGACTTTATATATATAGGATAGGGATAATTTCAGAGGTATAAAAAAGATGAATCCGTTTTTCATGCAAAACTTTTTCACAAGAACATTAGGGCTTGGCTGCGGCATGATTTTCAATCCGATGAGCATAGGTCTTATGTCGAATCCGTTTTGCTGTTCAAATTTCATGACTATGCCTAATTATAATGAATTATCATTTTTAAATAATCCTATTATAAGAAATACAAGCATGGACTTTTTATTAGATCCCCGTTTGTCTTTCATGCAATGTCAGCAACAATGGGCACAAGGTGGTGGCTGGGGCGGTAGTACAGCATTACCCGGATGGTCATTCCCCGGAAACAGTCCGTTTCCGATTGCACCATGGGCTCCTCAACAAAAAACTGAAGAGCAAAAAAAAGCTGAAGAGAAGAAAAAAGAAGAAGAAAAGAAACCGGAAGCAGAAAAAGCCAAAAAGTTAAATAATTTATTTAAAGAAATAAAGAAAATTTGTGCCGACGAGGATAATCTTTTAGATCCAATCAGTAATGATTTATCTAAAAAAGCTGAAGAAGCAATGAAAAAAGAAACTGCTAAAGAACGATATGACGGCATGAAAGAAGTTATGGAGGAAATAGATTCTTCTGTAATAAGAAAAGCAGTATTAGCAAATAGTACAGTTAGAGAAAATCTTCGCAGAGCAGGATATAATTTTAATAATCGTACATATTCGATCAAAAATCCTGATATTAAAGATGGAAATTTTGATAACAAAAAGAAAGTTGAAGAATTACACAGAGATATTAAAGAATACAAACTTCATCGTTATAATGCATTACAAGCGCTTGGTGCGGATGTAACCGAAGGTAATGCAAACAGAAAATACGTTTTAAGTTTTGTAAGTGCTTGGAATGATACATACCATGATAATGGTGAAAGAGGAATTCTAAGATTTATTGCATCAAATATGCCTAAAAAAGGTGAATTAGAAGAGATTTCATTTAAAGAGACATTGCCTGTGAACGTTGAAAGTATAACAAGAGCTTTGCTAGCCAAAGCAACTGAGTATGAAGGCAATGAAAAAGTTGAATCATTAGCTAAAAATGTTTCAGAACAACTTGATAAAATAATGAAAGAACACGGAACCGGTGATGCAAAAACAAGAAAAGATTTTACGGAAGCAAATATAAAAACTTTAGCAGATCATTTTGATAAATTGTATGTAGAATTAAGAATGCAAGAAGCAGTAAAAGTTCGCGATTCTATCAATAAAAATGATGATTTTAAGGTTTTGAGCGAATTAGATGATTCTATTATTGATGAAAATATTGTAGTTGAAGAAACTATTAAAGATTTAAAAGCAGAAGGTTTTTCTGATTCAGAAATTCCTGAAGCGGCAAAACTTACAAAAACTAAAAAATCAAAAGACTTAAAAGATAAAGATGATTTAGATAACAAGAAAGCTGATAAAAAATTTGAAGGTAAACCACAAGAAAAATTAAATTACTTAGTAGAAAAAGAATATTTGACTAAAGTAAGCGATGATAGTGATGTTTATACTACAAGAAGCTTAGATGGTAAAGGTAAATTTGCGCGCTTCTATCAAATAGTTGATGATACACTTGTTGAAGTTGTAAAAAATGATAAAGGTGAATTTAAACCTATAGGTAAAGAACTTGAAGAAGTGAATATTGAAGACATTGCAAATTATCATGACTCCATTGAAAGAGCTTCAAGCTTGATATCATCCAAAGCAATTGAAGATTACAGCGAGACAGTACCTCATAGCAAATACCCTGTATTTAAGGCTACCGGTGCTAACGAATTTTATATTATTAAAGATAATCAATTATGCTTAATTAAAAGTTGTACCGGCATAGAAGAGTCTGAAGAAGATGACAAATATAAAGTAACTGCAACAGGAACGCAAAAAACTCTTGATGAATTAACTACGGAAAACTTCTTAAATCCTGATTTTAAAGACGAAGATATTAAATCAAAAGCAAAAGTCGATGCTGCTAAAAAAGAAAAAGAAACAGCTGATATTAAAAAGGTTACAGACAAAACTTTCACGTCTCTAAAAGAAGCAAAAAGTTATAAAAGCCTGAAAGAATTATCGCAGCTTGTAACCGATAGTAAATCAGACAGTGCATTTAAAGCACTAAAAGTAAACGGATATTTTTCTTCCGTATTTAACGGAAAAACAAGATATTACAGATATGATGAAAATAGCAATAAATTGATTTATTTATCTAATGTTAAAGAAATCAAAAACGGTTATGCAGTATTGCACAAAGGTGGTGCAATAGAATGTAGAGAAGTTATAATTGATGAGCCTCTAAACGAAAATGAAACAATGGAACAAAAAATACAAGATTACGGATACAAGTTTGCGAAAGATGTTAGCGGTAACAACACACCGGAACAAGAATTAGATGCTGTAAGAAAATTGAATACTTTAGTCGGAATGCTAAATAAAGACTGTTCAATGGCACCAGAGGATAAGGCATTATTTACAATTAACTTTATTAAAGGATATCAAAAGAATACACACTGGTATACAGCACAAAGCAAAGGCATATGCAGACAAATTTTAGGAGAAACTGAAGCTATTGCAACAGGTAATAATATACACATATTAAATTCAGCAAGACGATATATTGCAAGAATTGCGCAATTAATGCTTATCGTTGCAGAAACTACAAATTATGGTGATACAGATAAATGTGAAACTTTAGAGAAAATAGCTGATGGTTCATATCGCACAAATATGCCTGGCCACAATATCGGGTTATGGCCGTTAACAGACAGCGCAATAGCCCTTGATACAATAATAGGCGATATACTTAAAGAATATGACAAAAACAATTCATAAAAGGAGGAAAATTTAAAACAAATTTATAAGAATTAAATTAGTTAGATAAGATGTAAGATGGTTAAACTGCCGGATTAAAACTCCGGCTTTTCCTTTGTGTATTTTTCAACAAATATTATATTAAACGTTACAATTCCTTAAAATATTGTAGACATTCATTATTATTTTAAATAAAATAAAACTATGTTTGGGAGTAAGAGTATTAAATATTTAGTTGTTCTGTCGTGCTTGTTAGTTTTTTTCATGCCGGCATTTTCTGATGAAATAAATTATAATCAACCGCAAAAACGAATCTCAATTCAAGAAGAATTCGGAGACTACATGACATCTGTTCAATCAAAAATTTCAAAATCTTGGGTTGCTCCTGATGTTGTAGAAGAGGGACACGCTTCAGTAATATTTAAAATTGATAAAGAGGGTAATGTTATTTCCGCTTATATGAAAGAAAGTTCAGGAAATAAGCTTTATGACGAATCTGCAATAAATTCTGTGTATAAAGCTGCTCCTTATGCAGCATTTCCTGAAAATGCTTCTCGTGACATGATAACAGTTCAATACTCGTTTGATTCTTCTATTGTTTCAAAAAGTGAAATTCAAGAGCTTGTTCAGCAATACGAAAAGTTTGTTAATAGGGATAATAATACAGCCTTAAGAATATTGGATCAAGCGATCAAGTCTATTGAAGGAGATCCTGCAGCGTATTTTTTATATGCAAGAAGGCATAAATTGGATAAACTTATGGGCAATGAGCAGGCTGCCGTTGCAGATTTAGCGGAATGCAAAAGACTAAAACATATATATAACCAAAGAAGAATAAAAAAATGCCAAGAAGCTTTAGCGCAAGAAGAAACACCTTTTGCATATTTCACTCTTGCAAATGCATATGAACTTGCTGGAGATTTTAATAATGCCCTTTATAATATTGATAAGGCTATTAGTATGACAGAATTAAATCAAGCTTATAAAAGATATCGTGCAGAAATCGTTATGAAGAATAGCAAATAATCAATCTATAAATGTATCATTTAACAATTTAATTCTGAAATTGCTTCCCGATTTTATTGAAACATGTTTTCCTTTTTGAAAAAATGCCGTTACCGGAGAAATTAATGTATTTGCACCTAAGCAAATTGTTCCATATAAAAGTGGAAATGGTGATAATAAAAATGTTGAACCCTCGCCACCGAGATTTACTGTTAAAGTAAGCATTCTGCCAAATAATGAACGCCCCCAATTACCCTTTTTCCATACTGTTTTTAAATATGTTCTTTCACCTTTTATATTGTTTAGAAAAATTATTTTGTCATTAGCCCTTGTTACATATGCGTTTACAGGAATTGTTTGTCCTTTATATACCATGCTTTCGATTTTAATCACAACCAAACCCCCGTTGCAAGAGATTTGCGGTTGATGTGATTCAACTATCCTACCTATAAATTCTGTAGAAGCCGGTATTGTATAGCGTTTTTTGTGTGTAGGCTTAACTGTTTTAAACTTTACCCGAACTCCTTTAGTTTGCCAATCGCTTATATTACTTGTATTAATTACATTAAATGATGTTCCTTTGGATATTTTAATATTTCCTGACGTTAAAATCCTACTAGGAAGATAATTGGGAGTTGTTTTAGTTGTCGTTTCATTTTTTAACGTATCAGGTAAATCCGGCAGAGGTTCTAATTCTTCTATTTGACTATCTTTTACAAGTTTAGATGAGTTGTAATTTTTGCGTATATCATCTTCTACTGTCATGTCCAAATCAAAAGCCAAGCCATGGTGTGCAAAACATACAAGTAGAAAAAGTGTAATTGTTACAATTCTTAATGTTTTTTCCTTTTTATTCATGCGCTAAAATCCAATATTTAGTGAAATGTTAACCTAATTGTAACAAATTTTTAACGAACTAGCAAAAAAAATTTTGATTTGTTTTATGATAGATGTGTGGGACATAAATTAGATTGGAAACTATGATGAAGATTCATACAACGCAAGATCTAAATTCTTTAGTACAGACTAATAATCAACAAACAACCAACAGTGTATCGAAAGATTTTAGATTAAAAAATTATTCAGAGCAGATGCTTATGCCGCGATTGTCGGCTGACAAAGCGGATTTTTACAGTTCGTCTATTTCATTTGGTAAGGGACCTAATGCAAAAGACGCGAAAAAAATTATAGATGCAACTAAAAAAGTGGTTGGCGAGATTAAAAAAGAAGCCAGCCCTGAGGTAAAAAGAGGGGACAAGTTTTTAACAAGTCCTCTTTTTAATAAGGCACTTGAAGTAGTTGAATATGAAACTGTTGTAACAGCAACAGTTGCAGCAGGTGCTTGTGCTGCACGTGCCGGTACGATTATGGCGCTGCCAACAAAGACAAATAAAGAAGACAACAGATATGCAGCAAGCCATGCCGGTGCCTCCGGTATTATGGGATTCATAACGGCCTTTGCTTTAACAGCACCGTTTAAGGCGGGTTCTAATTATGTTATGAAACACTTGAAAAAAGATTTGAGTGAAAAGACATTAAAACGTTTATATCCTCATCTTGATTTAAAATCAATTAACGATAGTAATGGTGTAAGAAAAGCTATTAGTGAATGGAAGGATAGAGCAGGTAATCAATTTAAAGAAGAAATGAAAGACTGCGATAAACTTCCGGAAATAAAACATTTAGCAGATGTTTCAGAACAGACATTCAAGAAAATTTTACTCAATGATAAAGAAGTTGATTGGGCAGCACAAAAGGGTAAATCATTCAATGATGTTGTCCTGAAAGACGGTAAAAAACTTTACGATGAAATTAACATGTCAAACATCGGTATTAAAGTTAAAGAAGAAGGCATGAACGATGCACAGATAATGCTTAAAGATTTAGACCGCTCTTATTTAGAAAACTTAGTTAAAGATGCTAAAGAACAACAATCATATTGGGGAGACTTAGATGTAAGTTCTGTTTATAAAGATGGTGAAGTTGTTGACTTTAGACAGTGGAAAGATGTAAAAGGTAAACAATGGAAGCTTGATTTAGATGAAGTTGGTGTATCATCTCCATATGAAACAGCTGATTATAAACCTCGTATTTCTGGTAAAAAACGTTTAGATGCTAAAGAAAACGTATATAAATTCAGTTCATACCAAAAGAATGGTCAAAACGGAAAACTTGGTACCGAGATTAAAAATGATATGGTAGAAGTTGATTTAGCAAATGATGGTTTATTCAAATTACTAACTTGGGGACCTGATTTATTATTTAGAGTTCCTGTTGCAGCTACAACAGTAGCATTAATACCTTGGGTATTAAAAAATGTATTTAATGTACAGAAATCATCATCAAAACAAAATCAAGCACAAACTGCTGTAGCCGAACAAGCTGCAAAAACACAGCAAACACAAGGTAATGCTGTTGCATTCAGAGGTAAAAAACCTGATCCTAGTAAGACAAATTGGTTTATAAGAAAGTTTGGTGAGTGGTACGGTAAACCGCTTATAGAAAATGAAAAAGTTCATAAAGCTTCAAGTTGGTTGTCAAAACTTCCCGGTAATGTGACTCAACATATGACGGCTTTTGGTTCATTAATTACAAGTGGTGTATATATGCAGCAAACATTAACCAAAAAAGATTTGGATCCTGATAGAAGACGTACATTAGCGATTAACCAAGGATTATGCTTTGTAGTTCCTACTCTTGCAGCATATACTGTAGATAGAGGAATTAATAATTGGGTTAAACGCAAAGGCTATAGATTAGCAGGATTAACAGAACATAATATTGATATAGCTAGATTAGAAAAGAAAGATTTAAAGAAGATTGAAAAAGAAGTTGAAAGTCTCGGAAAGAAAAGTAAAGGTTTAAGAACACTATCGTCTATTACGATATTTGCTTTAATATACAGATATTTGACTCCGGTTCTTATGACTCCTGCTGCAAACAAACTTGGTGATAAACTTAATGCAAAAAAAGCTGCAGAAAAGGCAGCTCAGCAAAAAGCTGCACAAGAGATAGCTCTAAACAGTGATACTGCAAAAGAAGTTTCAATAAATGCAGATGATAATGAAATTAAGCAATCAGCATAAGAAATCATCCTAATGTGTGTTTGGATATATAGAGAAATGCCGTTCTTTTAAAGAGCGGCATTTAATTTTTATAACATAAATTCTTTAATTATTGTTCCAATTTCGTTTGAAATATCTGAATCCTGAGTTATGTTGTCTCTTACAAGTTTTGCAAAATCAGCTTTTTTGAATTCATGTAAACCTTTGTTTTTAAAAATGTTTTCTAAATTTCTTGCATTAGGTAGATTCTCATCAAAATCTAATTCTGTAATACATGCAAAATTTGATAATTCATTATTTACTGTTTTAATAATTAGAGATTTAGGCAGTAAATCTTCAAACTCTCCGCATGATACCAGATGAATTTTGTCTGTTTTTCTCAACCTCGGTTGTATTTGTGCAATATTTTCTTCTGCATCTTTATCCAAAAGTAAATATATAGGAATTTTCAACTCCTCAATCATCTTATAATATAATTTTACTACTTGATTTTTTCCGCCGGCCGGTATAATTTGTATTCCTTCTCGATAAAAATCATGCCCCAGATATTTTGAAAATGCAGGTAATAATATCTCTTCAGTAATACCTTCTACCAGCAAAACACGTTCAATAGGAAATTTAAGTCCCTTGCATTTGCGCAGCTCGATTAAATCTCTACCTGTATTTATAAACTTTAGCCATCTCAGATTTATAGGAGAAGATTCATCTATTAAATTTACTGCCAGATTATACTCTATATTATTATTTAAAAAATCTTGTGTATCATTGTCATTATAAAATAGCGAATTCTCGTAATCATAAATTATTTTATTAATAATATTATTATTGTTTGTATTATTAAACAAAGAATTCAAAGAATCATTAATTATATTTTCTGCAATGTAGGTTAATTTTTTAGATGATAAACTTACCAACTCACTTTTCTTATAAATTGGTTCAATCAGGTTAGATAATATTATATCTGAAAACACTCTGAAATATTTTTCTTTTGTATTTTTAAAGCGCGTTAATCTGTCAAAAGATATTATCAGTTGTTCACGTGTTAATTTTTTAAACTTCATAATATAAGTTTATATCAGATTAATATTGTATACAAATCTATTTGACCAATTTCAGGAAAATCTTTACTATATTGTTCTTTTGTTTTTTCAAATGCACCTTTTGTATTTTCAAATTCATTATTTAAAGATTGTAATCTTGCTTCATTTCTCTTAGCAAGATTTTCAAATACTTCAGCTTGCTTTGCTTTATTATTAGCTCTGCAAGCAGCAGCATGCTGTTTATTTGTTAAGAATACATCAGTCAATCTTTTAATCTCTTTATGCAAATTTTCTATTTTAGGATAAATATTTTGTTGCAGCTTCATAACCCTAAACGCTCCGATTAATTTTTTAGCAAATTGCTTTTCTGTTAGTTCGTTTAAATGCTCATTTACGCTGTCGGTTATTAATTCGGCTCCTTCATAAAAATCACCTGATTTTATATCAGATATGTGCCAAGAATAGGTGTTGTAAGGTGTTTTTGTTATATACATAGTCAAAGACGAATCTTTAGTTCCTTGTTTAAATAATTCAACAACATTGTTAAATTTTGCTCTGTCTTTGATTTTGACATTAAATCCTGTTTTAAGATTTGCTTTAAAATTAATTCCGTTTATACTATTGTCCATTTTTACTCCTTTTTACTACAAATATTTAAAAACACGTAAAAAAAATATTTGCTATTTTATTAGAAAAAAAGCAAATATTAAGATTTGTAAAAAAAGAAATTAATGTGTTTTTTTGCTTAACATTTGTTACATTTTATTATCAAAAACGAAAGTGCTGATTTAAGCGCATCTCAGACTTTTGCGAATGCCTATTGTTAAGTTTTGTAACAACAAGAGAATGCAACGCTAAAGATTTTTCAAAATAAGCCGATGTCACTCCTATCAAAAGCAATTGATAAGTAAAAGTTAAAAGTTGATTAGGAGTTTAGTTATGAAAAAGTTAGTCGTATTTTTTGCAGCATTTATTTTGTTAACAGTAAACCAAGCATTCGCTTACAGAGCAACAGATTTTTCATCTGATTCAAAAATTGTAGCAGCAATCAATTTATTGGAACAGGCAGGTGAAACGGATGTATTAAGAAATCTTCAAAGACATGGTATCAGAGTTTCATTTGATGATTTAACATCTTATACGTACAACGCAAGCAAAACGTTTGCAGTAAGCACTTATAACAAATACGGTACAAGAGTAATTATGATTAATTCAATTTACAGAAATGCACCGGTTGAACAAATAGCTTGTTTAGTAGCACACGAAAGTATGCATGTAAAAAGAGTTGCAGATCTAGAAGAAGAGACTATTGCAACACAAAAAGAAGCAGCAACTTGGGTCAGATTGAGAAGCGCATCGAAAGCGTATCCAGATTCAAGATTAACAAGAAGATTAGACAAATTAGGCGGTATGTATATGGCATCTTCAAACGGTAACAATATTATCCAAAATAAAATCGCATCAAATGGTTTTTATAGAGCACAATTAGGTATTAACTAAGAATTAACAACATTAAAAAACACAGAGGAAAATCTAAAGCAAATAGCTCGAAATACTATTTAGCAAATCTCAAAAAATACATTTATCCTAATCAATCCCCGCATAAAGCGGGGTTTTATTTTTTTAATTTGTGTTAATATAATTTTATGTTAAAAAATTTGTTTATTATTTTACAATGTTCCAGAATTTATTCTTTGCCAATGACGATATTGTCTTGGATGGTAATCTTTACATACTCATTAATAAATTCAGGAAATGTATGGTATGGAATTCTTTCACTGGTTGGAATTTGTTTGGTCCATTTGGGTACAAATGTTTTAGATGATTATTTTGATTATAGATCTTTAATTAAAAAGGTTGATTTTAATAAACAAGAATAT
This sequence comes from uncultured bacterium, assembly GCA_902797575.1. Lineage (GTDB taxonomy): Bacteria > Cyanobacteriota > Vampirovibrionia > Gastranaerophilales > Gastranaerophilaceae > CAG-196. The sequence goes on along the minus strand of CADBTL010000088.1, from coordinate 15,525 downwards.
TTAAAAAATACACAAAAAACAAAATGTCGTCTAATTATCTCAGGTGCAGTAACAGAAAAACAAATGTTGGAGATAGCAGCATCTTATTATTTCGCCGCAAGTTTTATAGGTTTATTTTTCTTTATTAAATGTGGTATGCCAGTTTTGTATTTTGCTATCATAGCAGGAATAATAACAATATTGTATTCTTTTTTATCAAAAATAAGACTTTCTGAATTTGCTGTAGGTGTAACTTATGGCCCTTTATTATTTGGCGGCGTTTATTTTGTTATGACTAAAAATATATCTTGGGAAGCTTTTGTTATAGCTATTCCTACTATGGTAATGACAATAATTCTTTTATATATACATTCAGTCATGGATTATGATTTTGATTTAAAAGAGGGACATAATACAGTTGCCAATTCTTTTGATTCACAATTAGATTCTTTGATAGTTTTGAAGATATTTTTAATACTTGCCTATGTTTCACTATTTGGAATATGTATTTTTGATATTTCGGATTGGCAAGTTTTGCTTGCTCTTTTAACAATTCCTCTCGGAGTGGATTTATATAAATCAATGGTAGATTTTTCAACAGATTCTAATTCTGTGCCAAACAAAAAATGGTATCATTTCCCTATGGAAAATATGGAACAAATTCAAAAAATGAATGCAGAGAGTTTTATGATTAGGATATATCAATCAAGGAATTTAATGATATATTTTTCATTGCTTATAACACTTGGATTAATAATTGCAACTATATAAAAGCTTTTATTTTTTTAATAGTGGTGTTTTTTTTATAATTTCTATGTAATGTTGTACTAAAGCTTGAGGCATATACATTTTTTGCTTGCCTAAGAATTTAGTAACAGCTTTTTCACCTTTCTTTAAATTATTTATTATTTGTTGTAGATACAGATTAACTTTTTCATTAATGAAACGTTTTCCTCTTAAAAAGTGTAAAACGTGCGTTCCTTTTGCAGCAACAGAATAAATATAGGGATTATCAATTCCTCTGTTTATACAATGTTCAACTTCAATTTGATCTGCAATCTGTCCAAAGTGTTTGTATAGATTAGGATGCTGACTCTTAATATATGCTACTTTTACACCATCTTTAGTATCTTGCAAGTCCACATATCCAACATGTATCAATGGTTCTGCTGCATCATGCACAGTATATCTTGTTAAATCGCCTATATCATCATATACTTTAATAACTTCTTTTGATACTGTTACAGGAACTTCTTTTTTTTGTAATACTGAATAAATCATAATAATATAAAACTTGTAAAAATAAAATTTGCGGGATAAAGGAGCAAAGGGGTAAATAGGGGTTGACGAAGCCTAGCCAAGTTATTCCGGTTATTGTAAAAGGGGTAAATAAGGGTTGACGAAGCCTAGCCAAGTTACTCCGGTTATTGTAAAAGGGGTAAAGGGGTAAATATAACATAAAAAAGAGAGAAATAATAATTTCTCCCTTTAAATAATTCTATTTTAAATGTTATATATTAGCTAATTGTTTATAATAATCATGAGCTTGTTCAAATTTGTACGCAAAATTAAATAATTTCTTTTCTGCAAGCTGCGGTGCCATAATTTGCAATCCAATAGGCATTCCATCTTTATCAAAACCTGCAGGAATAGATATTGCAGGAATACCTGACAAGTTAGCACCTATTGTTGCAATATCAGTTAGATACATAGATAACGGATCTTCTGTTTTAGAACCCAAATCAAATGCAGTATTCGGACAAGTTGGAGAAATTAATACATCTACTTGTTTAAATGCGTTTAAAAAGTCCTCATGAACAACTCTTCTCATTTGAAGAGCTTTTTTATAATATGCATCATAGTAACCTGAACTTAGTGCATAAGTACCAAGCATTATACGACGTTTTACTTCCGGTCCAAAACCTTCTGCACGTGATTTACAATACATTTCAAGTAAGTTTTTAGCATCAGGTGTTCTGTGCCCGTATTTTACACCATCAAATCTTGCAAGGTTAGAGCTGCATTCTGCAGTTGCTAAAATATAGTAAATACCAATTGAATGCCTAATATTTGGAAGCGATATTTCAACAACTTCCGCTCCCATTGATTTATATGTATCAACTGCATTTTGAATAGCCTTAGAAACATCTTCTGCCAGACCTTCGCCTATAAGTTCCTTAACGATGCCTATTTTTAGACCTTTTATATCATTATTTAAAGATTCTCTATAGTTTTCTACAGGTAAATTTAATGAAGTAGAGTCATGATAATCATATCCGGATATAACCTCTAACAATGCAGCTGCATCTTCGACAGTTCTTGCAAAGGGACCTATTTGGTCAAGAGATGATGCAAATGCAATTAAGCCGTATCTTGAGACTTTTCCATACGTAGGTTTCATACCGACTATACCACAGAAACTAGCCGGAAGACGTATACTTCCGCCTGTATCAGAGCCTAATGCCAATGTCGATTCGCATGATGCAACAGAAGCCGCAGAACCACCTGAAGAACCACCAGGTACTTTATTTAAATTCCAAGGATTGTGAACTTTTTTGAATGCGGAATTTTCATTTGATGAACCCATTGCGAATTCGTCTAAATTTGCTTTTCCGACAATCGGAATCAAATTATTCAAAAGTTTCTGAGTTGCAGTAGCGTTATATGGAGATACGAAATTTTCCAAAATCTTACTTGAAGCAGTTGTTTTGGAACCTATTAAATTCATATTGTCTTTTAATGCCAAAGGAACTCCTGCTAATAGAGGCAACTCTTCTCCTTTTGCAATTTTTTCATCAACTTTTTTTGCAGTTTCCAAAGCGGTATTTTCTGTTAAAGAATTAAATGCGCCTAATTTTTCATCTACAGCTTTAATTCTGTCTAATGATGCTTGAGTTAGTTCAACAGCAGAAACTTCTTTATTCTTAAGTGCTTTAGCTTGTTCCATTGCACTTTTTTTCAGTAATTCTAGCATATCTTCTCCTTAAGTAATTGTCTTTTAATTAATTCTCTAAGTAATTATACCAAAAACAATGTATAAAGAAAATTTTTGCTCAAAGAAAAGTAGCTTATTAGTTTTTACCTTTCAAAAATGTCAAAATGCTGCTGCTAAATTCTTTCTTTTTTATAATTTCATAATTTGTAATATCTATATTTTCTGAACTTTCTAAAACTATAATATTTCCTTTAATATTTTCTAAAACATCTTCATATAATCCTGATTTGTATGGAGGATCAATATACACAACATCAAATACTTTGTTTAAGCGTTTTACTAATTTGGTGCTGTCTCCGATTGTTAGGTTAGGTGTTAATCCAAGAATTTGGTAATTCTTTTTAATTATTTCCGCAGATTTTTTATTAAGTTCAAAAACTTGAACATATTCAAAACCTCTTGAGAATGCTTCTAAACCCATGATTCCGGAACCGCCAAAAACATCTAAAAAAGATTTGCCGTTAAAATCACCCAATAATGAATACAGAGTATTAAAAACTCCCATTCTCGTTTTAGAAAGTGTCGGTCTTGTAATATTTTCATCAGGAGCAATAATTTTTCTTCCTTTATAAATTCCTGCCGTTATATTCATTAATTCAAATCCAATTTTTCTATTTTAATATTAAATATGCTTTCAATATCCATTCCGTTTAATATAGCAGTAATTAAATCTTCAGGAGAAAATTTTGCTCCTAAATTTGGTAACAGACCAAGTACTTTTACGTTAGTAAATTCTTCTATAGCCCTTGGTATGGATGAAAGTAATGTTTTATCACAATCTTTCTGAATGTTATTCAATATAACTCCACGAACATCAAGTCCTTTTTCCTGAGCTGCAAAAATTGTCATAAGTGTATTATTAATAGAGTTTACACTTGGACTTGTTGTGATAATTATAGGTATTGAAAGTTTTTTAATTAAATCAGCAGTATGTGTGTTTACTGCTATAGGGCTTAATATTCCGCCATCGCCATCCATAATAGTACATTCATACATTGATGTAATTCTTTTATATTCGTTAAGTATAAAATCTGTTTCTATGATTTCATTATCTATTTCAGAAGCGATCAATGGTTCGGTATTTTCTTTGTACAAATATGAAAAATGTGTATTTATGTAGGGGTCTATTGTTTTTACAAAAGTTAAGTCAGGTGATTGCATAAAACCTTTAATTTCAATACCGGAAGTTTGAATAGGTTTGTATACGGTTGTAGAATATCCCAAACTCTGCATCGTGGCTGCAATGCCAGCGCTGATAAAGGTTTTTCCGCTTTTTCTTTCAGAAGATGTTACATAAATATTTAACATACAGAAATTTTATCATGAATACAATAATTTTAAATATAAAAACAGTAAGCTAAAGGACTAATATAAAAGAGCAATATAAAATAAAAAATATACTTATATAATAATTTTATGAATACAGTAAATAAACTTTTAAAATCACTGAATGAAAATACTCAACTTAAGCTTGATAATTGGACAATAGATCATCAATTTATTTCAGGCATGCGTAAATGGATTGCAAATATAGTTCCATTTGAATTACTCAAGCGCAGCATAAAGGAAAGTATTGAATCGCTGGATACTCTAAGTCAAAACGGAATTTTTTATGAAAAGTTTCCTGATAACATAGAAACTCCCGATTACGGTGACAACTGGGGAGTGATTGCTAATTATATCGAAATAAACAATCGTGCCATAGCAGAAATGATAGGAGAAAATTGCAGAAATGGTTTGATGAGTACTATAAAAATGCTTCCTGCAATTCCACCCAGTGCTAAAAGTTGGGCAAATTGCATAATTTTATCTCAAATTTTTCCTAATATATACGGAGACGGATACAATAAAGATGTTGATACAGAAAATTCAATATATGGCATAAAATTAAATGCAGGATTTAGCCAAAATATTATTAATTTTGACATTATCGAAAAGATTTCTGCTTTTGAGCAATTTGCTGCATTTAATGATTTAGCGCATTTTCATGGTTTAAAAACCGGTTTTAGAACTGTTATATCCGCAGATCAGATAAAAGTTGTTCAAAAAGACGGCAGTGATATAACGTTTGATTGGAACAATGAAGAGCATTTCAATTTATTTTTAAATTCGCATATAGAACTGATTAATATGGGGTTTGAAGCTATATTTATTGATTCTGCAAAACATATCGGTGGTTATGATATGGGAAATTATACAGGAGTAGGTGCTCTTCCGAGTTATGAACAAATGCAGTATATTATTCACGAAATCAGAAGCAGAACAGGTAATACACATTTAAGTTTTGTTGGTGAAAAAAGTTCAGGTGATTTTGCAAGATATGAAAAACTTGGCTTATCAACAGGAACCGGTTATATAGATCCAAATGATTTTGATGTGGTGAAAAATACGGCAATTCATCATAAGTATTCCAAAAATTATTCTCCCGGTGTTGAAGTGTCTAATGATAATGACATGGGAGGAAGAAGTTATGAAGAACGTTTGTTAAGAATCCATAACTCAATATTTGCATATGAATTTCCAAGTGATAAACTTGCAAGTTTTATGCAAATGGAAGATTTGTTTCCTCTTAGATATGATACAAATACCCATCACCTGATGATGTCAAATCCTTCATACTCTGTTGATGGGACAAAAGAAAGTCATTGGGAAAATCTTTTTGCCAAAGATGATGGTAGAGAATACAATAAAAAAGTGGCAGAGTTATTTGTACACACTCTTAATTTATAAGCAAAGGAGAAAAAATGTTAAGTATGTTTTTAAGATGGATTATTTACGCACTTTTAGTAGTACTAACAGCGTGGATTATTCCAGGAATTAGTGTCAGCAACTTTATAAGTGCAATGCTGGTTTGTATAGTGATTGCTCTTATAAATGTCTTTATTAGACCTCTTGTGGAGTTTATCTCTCTTCCGGTAAATTTTTTAACATTAGGTTTGTTTTCGTTAGTAATTAATGCTTTATTGTTAATGCTTGCAGGCTTAATAACCCCTGGTTTTGTTGTTGACGGTTTTTTAAGTGCTCTTTTAGGTTCGATTTTGCTATCATTATTTGCAGGTCTTATTAATAAAGTATAAGTATTATAATAAAAAGACTGTTTTAAAAAATTTTTTAAAACAGTCTTTTTATTGAATTGATAAAATTATACTTGTAAAATATTTTATTTATTTTCTGAATTTTCTTCAGTTTTATTTTCGTCAGTATCTTTATCGCTTGTATCAGTATTTTGCGGAATGAGTAATGATACTACAGGATATTTTCTTGAAATGATTTCCTTGTCATTATCATATACAAGTATAGTTAAATCTTTTACGCTGTAATCCATTATTACTTTTAAATCATTTGCAAAAGCATTATATACATAATCCTCATTTGGAATATCTACTGTTAATTCACCGATTGTAAACTCTTTGCCGTTACTCCCTTTCGCTTTAACAACTAATTTATGTTCTCCTACTGACCAATTCGGTCCGCATAGAATTGCTAAATCAAATTTGAATTCTGCAGGCATGGCAACTGCTGATAACTTGTCATAAATATTAATACAAGTTAATTTGTTATTTTTAAACATAATATTTTCTGCTAAAACTAAGTATTCTGACATAATAAACTCCTTATTTTTCTCTTACATTTATATTATACATTTAACTTAATTTTTTCTTATAAAAATTTTATAATTCGTTACATAGTTTATTTTTGATATAATAATTTTGTATGAAAAATATCAGACAATCAAATATAAATACACATAAAGATGCTTGGGTTGAAATCAATCTTGAGTCTCTTTCGCAAAATATCACAGAGATAAAAAAAGGCATTCCTAAAAATAAAAAATTTTTAGGAATTGTAAAAGCAGATGCTTACGGTCATGGTTCACAAATGATAGCACAAACTATGTTGGCATCAGGTGTTGATATGTTTGGGGTTTCATCAGTCGATGAAGGTTTGGATTTGCGTAATGTCAAAATCAAGGCTCCTATTTTAGTGGTTGGTGCAATTCCTGTTTGGGCGGTAGAAACAGCAGCAAAGAATGATATTGCATTTTCTATTTTTAACAATGACCATATTGATGCTTGCAAGGAAGTCTATGAAAGAACCGGAATTAAACCGAAGGTTCACGTGAAAATTGATACAGGCATGAACAGGATTGGTGTGCGTTCTGAAAATGCGCTAGAATATATAAATAAAGTACAAAGCTTAAAGTTCCTAACTTTAGAGGGTGTATTTACTCATCTTGCAGCAGCGGAAGAACCTGACGAAACTCAAAAACAGATAGATAGATGGAATAGTGTAGTTGAAAATATCGATTCAACTGGATTATTAATTCACATCCAAAATACTGCTGCAACTTTTGCATATGATATTAAATCTAATATGGTAAGAGTCGGTATATCTCTCTATGGCTTATATCCGGACTTGCCGTCTATAATTAATTACAAACCTAAATTAAAACAGGTAATGGGTTTAAAAGGCAGAATTACTAATATTCACGAAGTTAAAGCAGGTGAAGGTGTAAGTTATGCACATACATTTAAAGCATATGAACCAACCAGAATTGCTACAATTCCTATAGGATACGCAGATGGAGTTTCTCGTGGTCTATCGAATAAAATATATGGTTATTTAAACGGTAATAAAATTAGACAAGTCGGAAATATTACAATGGACCAAATGATGTTCGATATAGGTGACTTAGATGCGCAGATCGGCGATGTGATTACTTTATTGGACGATGAACATTTATCACTTGATAATTGGGCAGAAATACTACATACTATTAATTATGAACTGACTTGTAGGCTAAAGGTAAGGTTACCGAGAGTATATGTAAGATAAAACAAGGAAGACAAAATGAAAAAGTTATTTGTATTATTAAGTTTATTATGTCTAGCTATTGCTGTATATGCGTTTGACTATGTTCCTAAAAGTACGGATGTTAATCCCTTCGGGAATAAGGTTCAAACGAGTCAAAAAACACAGCAGGCTTCAGCAGTATCTCAACCTGAAATGAGAGAGATTATGAATATTACGGAATATTTTAGATATCTTCCGGCAGAAGTTCACAGGCATTGGACACCATATAAAGCTGATAAAGATTATGAAGTGGCAGTCAGGTTTAAAGTAAATAGAGACGGAACTATTGCTGATACTCAAATTGTAAGTACCGATTATCCGGCTGCAAATGCTTCTGTTTTAAAAGCTGTAAAATCCGGAGCTCCATATCAGCCGCTGCCAAGGTCATATAAACAAGACAGTGTTAAAGCTCAAATTATTCTTGAATATCATAAGAAATAAAAAATATTTGACATAAAAGCAATAAACAAGGTTAAAATATTATGTAGACTGTATTTTAACGACATGGTATAGACAAAAACCAGAAACCATGATAAAATAAGGATGTGAAGGTTAAAGGAGGACAGGTGTATGTCATTTTTGTTAAATAATATAGCTATGGCTAACTATATTGGTTTAGCGAATTCATCAGAGTATAACATGTTGCAAATCAATCAACAACGTTTGAACATGATATCTTCTCCGGAATTTCTTTCAGGTTCTATGTCTATGAAAGAATTAGCAAATTTGGATGCGCAAATGGAAATTAATGCTCTTACAGCAGGCGTTCAACGCCAAATTGCTAATGCTATGATAGAACAAATTAAAAAGTTCCAAGAAGATAATATTAAACGTAGTTTTAGTACCTTTGCTTAGATACAAAAGAATATTTTTTATTAGAGTCGTGTCGATGATATCATCGACACGACTTTTTTACTGATTGTTTTAAATTTACAACTTTAGTTATAGGAATATTTCAAAAGATATCCTCTATATTAATGATTTTTTTTATACAAAATATTGGTATTCTTAGTATGTATTCGTTATGTATAAAATTGTCGATTATATATAGTAGAAGAAAGGATAGTATATGGCAAAAATTAACAAAGTAGAGCTAAATCTTGGCCAAAAAATTGCTAATCCGTTCAAAACAACTCGCAAATCAGATACAAACCCCTTCAAGTACTCAAATTTTGAGGGGAATACTCTGCAGTTTGCTGATGTATTTGAAGGATTTGAACCAAAAGAAATTAACAAAATGAAACTTATTACGACATCTGTAATGGGCAGTATTACAAAATTACGCAATAGCATAACAGAACCTATTATTAATTTTGTAAACAGAGTAAAAGATACTATTACAGGTGCTTGGGATTATGCTAAAAATACCGAAATTAAAATTGGTGGTTTAGATAAATTATCTGAAGGTATTCACAATACTACAGAAAAAATTCACAATATATTAAATTATGATGTAACAAAAGGTCTTTCTGATTCAATATCAGGTATTGGCAATGATTTGTCAGGCAAATGGAATTCTCTAATTGAGAAATTAAATATTGGAAGAATAAGCCATGAAAAAATCTCTTCAAATATGCCGGTCGCAACATTAAGAGATTTATGGATTAAAGAAAATGAATTAGTGGCAGCAAAAGAAGTTTCTATCAATTCTGCGCATAACATGGAAGAGAAGGTGGCATAATGAATAAAAATGTTGCTGAAATTATTGATGCATTAGCTGCACATGAAGATCATTCTTCAATAGAAGTATTGGAAGAGTTGGGAACAAATTCTCCTGATAATGAAGTAAGAGAATATACTTCTCGTGCTTTGGTCAGAAAAAATGTTCATGATTCACTTGCAATTGTCATTATTAATCAAGGTAAAGGTATTAATGACCTTTCTCCGGCGGTTGCAATGAGCACAATTAACGAAATACTTTCACTTAAAGATAAATCAGAAGTTATAAGAATTCTGGATGATACTATCAACATGCATTCTGATGAAAGCGTAAAAGAGAATGCACGTTCAGTAAAATCTTTATTGGCTCTAAGCTAATATAGGTTATAAATGATTGTAAAGGGGAAAGTTTTAAAGCTTTCCCTTTTTTGTAAAAAATATATTTTACGTATTGAAAAAGTATATAATATGTGTAATAATATAAATATCCCAATTTATATGAAAGGTTAAGATATGGAAATTACAGGAACAAGTAGTCAAATACAAGACTATATTAATCAAAACGCAAAAGTTGAGGAAACGGAAGCTGCTTATCAGGTTAAATTAATGAAAATGCAACAGGAATCAGAGGCTGTTGTTGGTGATTTGCTTGAAGATACGGCAGAAATCTCTCAAGAAGCAATGAATAGATATCTTGCAGAAATTAATGCATAATATTTAAGAAAAAGAATGAAAAGAGGATGTCTTGATGAAAGTCAGACATCTTTTTTTATTTTGTTGTTATATGTAATAAATTCAAAGAGTATTAAAAGAGTTTTTTGCAACAAATGTTGAGATATGTAAAGGGTAAAAATCTTGATATTACTGTAATAGTTGTACTTATCTACAACTAAAGTATAATTTTTGTAAAAAAAATTAAAGTTTTTAAAATTTGTGCCGTTATATATATTGTAAGATTTATACAATAAGTTGAAAATTATAAGAGAATATATTGTAGGAAGGAATATTATGACAGATAAAGAAGAATTAGGAGCATCACTCTTCGGAAGAACATTAGAATTTATGGAAGATGATCCTCTTGAAGAAATTTTTGCGTTAAACATGGGTGATTTTATATCTGAATATTTAATTTCCGAAGATTTAGCTAATAAAATTGGTAAGGATGCTAAAAATAAAGCAGAAAAACTAAAATCACAATTAAAAGAGCTAATCGCTATATATTCTCTTGATAATACGCTTTGTGTTTTAGGTTTTAGCTCTCAAGATGAATATGTAGTTTATAATTCTATTGCTAAAACGCTGACTCAGATTCTTGATGTTGATGCATGCCATATATACATGACTCAAGAATTCACAAAAGGTTTGAATATAGAAAATAAACTTTTAGGTCTTGTCGGATCTTCTATTGATTTTGATGAAGATATTTATGCGAAAAAACTTGGATATGTCGAAGATGATAAATCTATTGTAGTAAAAGCATTTAATACTTTAGAAAAAATTCAAATAAAAGATGTTTCACAAATTAATAATTTTATTCCTAAGTATGAATTAAAAGAATATGACGTGAAATCTTTGGCGGTATTTCCAATTCATAATAATGCTTATATTGTAGGTGTGATTGTTGTTGAAAACTACCAAGAAAAAATGATAAAACGTGCATTTTCTCAGCTTGTAGAAACAATAGGAAGATTATTTGGTACTTCGATGCACTTACAAAAAGTTATTGAACATATACAAGAAGTATTGAAAGATGATGTTGTTAATGAGAAGGAATTACAACATCAGAGAGCAGAATTAACTGCTTTAATCGGAGATTTAGGAACACAACAGCAAGCGTTTGTGGAAAAATTGGCAAAAGCTGTTGATGAAAAAGGTCAATACAAAGTTTCTCATTCGCAAAATACTGCAGAATTATCTAAGAAATTATGTAAGCAAATCGGTTTAAATGAAAAGACAACGGACTTAGTTTACTATGCAGGTCTGTTGCAAAATATAGGTAAAATTACTCTTCCTGAATCATTATTTACAAATAAAGGTAAATTGTCCAAGGAGGACTGGGATAAACTTCAAAATCACCCTAATGTAGGCGTTAATTTATTGATGAATATTAATTTCCTATCAGAAGTTATTCCTTATATTCACTATCATAAAGAGCGTTGGGATGGCTGTGGAGAACCGGAAGGTTTGAAAGGAAATTCTATACCGTTCGGTTCACGAATAATTGCAGTCGCAGATGCATATACTGCAATGACTTCTGATCGTTCATACAGGAATGCTATGACGAAAGAAGAAGCTATGGAAATTATTAAGCAAGAAGCAGCCACTAAATGGGATCCTGATGTAGTAAATGCTTTGTTTGAAGTTCTTAGAGATGAATAACGTAATCTCACACCGGATATTATTTCTTTGGATATATTTGGTTTGTCCACATGGATAAATTGGTACATATATTTTTCATGAAATATAATCTATATACTTACTCTGTTTGATGATTTTTTTATAAATATTTTTTACTAATATTAAGCATGCAAAAAGTTTTTATCACAAAATCAGTATATTAACGGAGGATTTAGTATGAGTATTTGTACGGCACCAACTTATAAAATGGATAAGTTAAATAATCTTTTTATTGAATTAACTTCTAAAAATTGCAACCAAAGGTGCAATGGATGTTATATAGATTTTCCGGTTTCTAAAAACGTAAAAGATTTTATACCGATAGATACAGTGAAAGAAGCTCTGAAAGATACAGAAAATGAAGAGCTTTATTGTATTTATCTTACCGGTGGAGAACCAATGACTCATCCTGATTTTAATTCAATTTTACGTATGTGTTTAAAGAGATGCAATGTCTGTATTTGTACAAATTCCAGTTTTTTAAATGAAAAAAAAGTCCGTTTTCTAAAAAAAGTTGAGGATGAAGGAAGCACTCAAATATTTTTTAAACTTTCTCTTGCGCATTTTGATGAATTGGAAAGTGACAGAATTAAATATAGAGGGAATTATCGACAAACTATTTCTGCTCTGAAAATATTATCAAGATATAATTTTAATTCTGTTTTATCGATTCAAAATTTTTACAGGTTAAGTGAACTTATTTTAAGAGAAAATTTTATGAGAATTTTTGCTGATAACGAAATAAAAAATACGGATATTCAAATCAATATTTCATATCCAAATTCTTCTGATGACGAGTGTATGCTTATTGCAGAAAAAGCTGATTGCATGCGCGGCAGAATTTTAACTCGCAACGGAGTTTATGCTTGTTCGTTTTTAGCAAATGATTACAGAGGAAGAATGGGAACTTCTTTCAAAGATTATTCAAAATCTATAACAGCAGAGACGAATTTTTGTTCAACTTGTGCTGCAAATAAAGGGTGGATGTTCGCTATAGGTTAGAATTCAATATTCTATATACTTTATATATATTTATAAAAAGGCATGAAATATAGTTAACATTTGTAACATTATTCTAGTGAACTAATACTTAAGAGTTACATTTTTATTAAAATCATGGTATAAATAATATTGTAAAAATATATGTAATGTTGGTAAAATATCAACAAAAAATAAACGAATGGAGGCAAAAATGTCAGTAGGACAATTCGTATTTATGTTACATAGCCATCTTCCATACTATAGAAAAGCAGGTATGTGGCCGTTTGGTGAAGAAAACCTTTATGAATGTATGGCAGAGACATATGTACCACTTCTTAACGCAATATCAGAATTGTACGATGAAGGAATAAAGGCAAAGTTAACTGTCGGTATCACTCCTATACTTGCGGAACAGTTGAATGATGAACATTTACAAAACGGATTTGTTAAGTACATTGATGCTCAAATAACAGCCGTTTCTAAAGATTTGGAAAGATATCCTGATCCAAAAGTCGCTCATTCACAACATTTAAAATATTTGGCAAAATATTACTTTGATTTGTGGAATAAATTAAGAGATGATTTTGTTAATAAATATGAAAAGAATCTTGTAAAGTACTTTAAAAAATATCAAGATTTAGGTTGTATTGAAATTACTACATCTGGTGCAACTCACGGTTTTTCACCGCTCCTTGCAACTGACAGTAACTTGAATGCTCAATTCAAAGTCGGTCAAGATACAACAGAAAGATTATTCGGAAAGAAAGCAATGGGTGCTTGGCTTCCTGAATGTGCATATCGTCAAGGTTACGAGTTTGTAGGTAAAGATGGTAAAAAACATTGGAGACCTGCTATAGAAGTTACGCTTCAAAATAATGACATTCATTATTTCTTTACTGATTCTCATGTTATCGAAGGTGGTAATTCAATAGGTAACAGACGTGTAATTGGTGTTTATGGAAATATTGAATACATTCCGCTTCCGGATAGACCAAAAACGGGATATGATACATATTCTGCATACTGGCTTCCTGATGCACAGGTTGCTGTTATGGGTAGAAATGACAGAGCAAGCTATCAAGTATGGTCCGCTGCAGATGGCTACCCAGGTGACGGCTGTTATAGAGAATTCCACAAACGTGATGATAAGTCAGGCATGCACTATTGGAGAATAACATCACCTACAACGGATCTGGGTGACAAGATGTTGTATGATCCTGTACTTGCCATGAATAAGATTAATGAAAATTCTGATCACTATACAACATTAATTTATCACTTGCTCAATGATTACAAGAAAGCAAATGGTAAAGAAGGTCTTGTAATGGTATCATTCGATACAGAATTGTACGGTCACTGGTGGTTTGAAGGTATTGAATTTATTAAACAAGTTATTAAGAAATTCAATCAATATTTACCTGAAGTTGAAAGAATGACTGCTGGTGAATATGTAACCAAATATCCTCCAAAAGAGGCAATCCAAATTCCTGAATCATCATGGGGACAAGGCGGCCATTTCTATGTGTGGATGAACCATTTAACAGAATGGATGTGGCCGATTATTCACTCTTGTGAAAAACGTATGTGTTCAATTGTTGATGCTCATTCAGAGATTCCTGAAGATAAACTTCTTCATAGAGCATTAAATCAATTAGCAAGAGAGAACTTGTTACTTCAATCATCGGATTGGCCTTTCTTAATTACAACATGGCAAGCTAAAGATTATGCAACAGACAGATTTAATGAACATGTTGACAGATTCAGCTTAATTGCAGATATGATTGAAAGCGGAAATATTGATGATGCAAAACTTAAAGAAATTGAAAGCATCGACAATTGTTTCCCTGTAATTGACTACAGAGTTTATCAATCAATTACAGAAGGTGTTATACCTCAGCAAGAAAAAAAACTTGCTCCGTTGTATACATAGTTTTGAATAAATAAAAATTATAAAAGAGTGTTTGCGTAAGAAGCAGGCACTCTTTTTTATTGTTTAAATGTTGTATAAAAATTAGAACAATAGTGCGAATAGCGGGCAGAATGTTAAGAAATGTAACAAAATAAACCGAAAGTGAAATTCGAAAAAATTTATATACTTTATATATATGTAAGACAAATACAAGAGAGTTAAACAAAAAATCAAAATCACAATATTTGTTGTCGGCCGACGTGGTGTTGTGAAAAACAAAGTAAGATTATGAAACTTGCAGTTCACAAAGAACGAAAGAGAGGTATTACTATGGCAGTACTAAATGAATACAACATTAATGCAATGGCAACACAAATATCAAAAGATTTTTATATTGATGGCGACAGAGATGACTTGTCACATGTCTTAGTTGATGAAATGCGTTTATTCGCAATTGACATGAAATCAAGAGTTACATTCATATCTCGCGCAAAAAACTAGGTTTTTAAATAATACCAATCTTAATCTTACTTAACTAATTTAATTCCCCAAAACTTACTTATCTATTACCGCCTGATTGTAAAATCAGGCTTTTTATTATTTCAGTATGTAAGTCTTTTATTTCCTTACCTTACCCTCTTGATTTAACCTTTTGTTTAAATTACGATTTATATGTTAAGAGAAAGTTTTACTAATAAGAAGGAGTAAAAATTATGGTAAACGTAGCAATTAACGGATTCGGAAGAATCGG
>CADBTL010000087.1 GCA_902797575.1 uncultured bacterium | reverse complement strand
CGTCATCCTTTTTGCAAATCTATACTATACTTAACTATTCAGCTTCAACAAATTTGTAAACCAAAGCAGCGCAGATGCCTGCAATTAAGTTAGTAAGAGCTATAATACCTACACCAATCCAGCAAGAGGATTTAATTAATCCTAAACCGACTGCTACAGCAGGGTTGAATGCACCAAGACAGAATATTCCGCCAACTGCAAAAGCGCCGACTAAAACCGTAGAACCAATTGCTAAACCGTAATATGAATTACCTTCTGTTTTTGGAGATGTTGCAACAAGAAGTACAACATAGCAAAGTGCAAATGTGAATAAAAATTCTCCTATTACTACTTGAGTCAAAGTAAACGGGCAGCCGGCAGCTTCAGGTAAAGTTGCTCCGTGAGCAGCTAATAATGCTGCGCAAGATGCACCTGCCACTTGAAAAATCCAATATGGAATTAATTGTCCCCATTCTAAAGCACCACGTACAGCAGCTGCTAATGATACAGCAGGGTTATAGTGACCGCCTGAAATATGTCCTCCTGCATACACCATAATCATTAAGGCAAAACCAATTGATAAAGGTGCAATTACACCATGGTTACCGCCAAACAGTACTGCTGACGCAACTGTGAATACCAGAAAAAATGTACCGATAAACTCTACAAGGTACTTTTTAAAGTTTTCTTTCATGATTCTCTCCTTCTCTATTCATGAACTATACAGGGTAAATAAAAAATTCATTACCCCAAATCAAAAGACCAACTATATTTTATAAAAATTTTTTTGATTTGACAAGAGGGTGTGTGGGAAAAGTCAAAAGGATGGTAAAGGGGTAAATGAAGAATGACGAAGTTTCATCAAACTACTCCGCCTGTTGTAAAGGGATAAATAAATGATGACGTAGTTTCGTTAAGTTACTCCGCCTATTGAAAGAGTGTAATTTGGGGATGATGTGGGCAATCTTAGTCTTGCTTATCAATATATCAATTCAACTCAGAATTATCCATTAATTCTTTTCTTTTTTCTTCTTCACGTATAAAATTGCAATCAGCTTCAAGACGTTTATCTTCCATCGCATCAATCAATTCGTGTATATCTTTTATCTGTCCTAATTCAAAACCGACTTCTGCAAGAAGTACACAATCGTTGCATAATCTATGATGACCATACAAGACTGAACCTGCCAAATCTTTTGTGCTGCCACAAGCATCGCACGTAAAGAATTCGTGTTCACAATCAGGATTTTCTTCAATGTCATCAAGACGCATTTGCTCAACTACAAGCTGCATTTCTTTGACCACTTCTTCTTTTGATTTCATCTTTCACCTCATTTATCTTTTTACAACAGGCGGAGTAGTTTGATGAAACTTCGTCATCCTTCATTTACCCCTTTACAACAGGCGGAGTAGTTTGATGAAACTTCGTCATCCCTCATTTACCCCTTTACAACAGGCAGAGTAGTTTGATGAAACTTCGTCATCCTTCATTTACCCCCCTCATTTACCCCTTACCACTTCGCAAAGAGATTTCATTTCCTTTATTGCTTTATCTAATCCTACAAAAACAGCTCTTGAAATAATTGAATGCCCAATATTTAATTCAACTAAATTTGGTATTTCGTGCATTCTATGCACATTATCATAATTTAATCCATGACCTGCATTAACTTTCAATCCAAAGTTTTGGGCGAAAACTGCCGCACCTTTTAGATCTTCAAAAGCTTTTTCCTCGTCTGGAGTGCCGTACGTATTAGAATATCTTCCTGTATGTAATTCAATAAATGGTGCGCCTGTTTTAGATACCGCTGATATTTGGTGTACATCCGGATCTATAAAGAAGCTCACCTCAATGCCTTTATCTATTAATGGCTTTGTAAATTCAATTGCCCATTTTAATTGCCCTGCAACGTCTAAGCCGCCTTCAGTTGTAAGCTCCTGCCTTTTTTCAGGAACAATACATACTGCGTGTGGTCTGATTTTGAGCGCAAATTTTTGCATTTCTTTTGTCATAGCCATTTCTAAATTAAGTCGAACTCTTGGCATCATGCGTATTGCTTCCACATCAGCGTCTTTTATGTGACGCCTGTCTTCTCTTAAGTGAGTTGTTATTGAAGCAACATTGCAATCCTTGCATATTCTGACTGCAGTAAGAATGTCAGGGTCATTTCCGCCTCTTGCATTTCTTAATGTTGCAACGTGATCTATATTTACACCAAGTAACATAATTTCTCCTTTTAATCTGATAAATCAATTGTACCACTAAATTATTTTCTATAATTCAAAATAAAGAGATTTATCAAACGTTCTTTCTCCTCTGAAATAACTGTTCATTAGTTTTGCACCCCTAATTACTTCAAGCCAAAGAGTATAATTGTTTTCAAAATCTTTTTTATTTCTGTTCATATACTGAATTGTGACAATTCCTCCGTGCGCTTTGGTTATACGCAAAAATTCGCAATGTCCTTCAATATTTTTGTAGTTGTCAGTGCATCTTGTAAATATTGCATCGTTTTCTCTCGCACGAATTGTTTGATATTTACCTGTAGGATTAATTCTCCTCATTTTTCTTATTTCTAATTGTGCATAGTAATTTGCAGGGGATTCATTTTCATTATACGAGTGAACAACAATGGAACGAGTCCAGTTATTAGATGTTTGTCCACCCGGAACATATTGTAAAATAGCTTCATTCCCTCGTTTTTTATAAAATGCGCTTTCCCATAATTCACCATCAGGAAAATGAAATATTATAGTTTCATACGCAAAAACTGATAGCGTAGAAAGAAGAATAAAGCTAAATAAAAGGACTTTTTTCATCTGCGATAACTCCGTTTTCTCCGATATCAGTAATCTCTTTTAAAATTAGCGGTGCAAATTGTTCGCTTTCAAAGTGCCCAATATCAAACACAATTTGTTCGCACTCCAATGCTGCATGGAACTTTAAATCACCTGTAATAAATGCGTCTGTATTTGTTTTGTTAATAAATTCACTGCCTGAACCGGCGCAAAAACCTATTGACGAAATGCTCTTATGATTATAATTATTTATGTATCTTAGCTTTGGTGAAATTTTTAATAATTTTTGTCTTAATTCTTCGATATCAATTGGTTTATCAAGATTTACTATGCGCACAAATTCTCGTTTTTCACTTATTGTAAAACCAAGCTCTTTGATTAGCCTATCTGTAGTTCCGCCATCAGCTTTGTCTAAATTTGTGTGAGCAGAATATATATTTATATCTTTCCAATCAAGCGGAACATAAAATAAAGGATGATGAGAGATTATCATATCACACCCTTTTTCACGAGCCTGCTTAATAGTTTTGTCCGTAACGGTAAGCGCAAAAAGAACACGTGTTACATTTTCACTTTCTACCCCTTTTTCAACATGCGGAGTAGTCGGATGTATTTGGCTCCATCCCTTATTTACCCCCCAGCCGGAACAATCCCATTTTTCTTGTGTTTCAAGAGGTGCAAATTTTTCTATTTTTAGAACTATATCGTATTTATTCAAAAATTTTCTCCAAGATTTTTACGGCAATGTTTTGTTTAGTATCTTTTTCAATATGTTTTGTATTAAGGTTTTTGTCAATTATATAAACTTCATTTTCATCACTATTAAAGCCAATATCGCTGCGGGAAATATCATTTGCAATAATATAATCACAGCCTTTGTTTTTTATTTTAGCATTTGCATTTTCAAGCAGATTTTCACTTTCTGCACAAAAACCTACAATTATTTTGTTGGATTGAAGTGCAGAAATCTCTTTTAAAATATCCGGATTTTTAACTAACTCTAGAGAAATTCTGTCACTATCTGTTTTTTTTATTTTTTGTTCGGAATAACTTGCTGCTCGATAGTCAGAAACAGCAGCTGCCATAATAATACAATCCTGAGGGGCTAAATTATTTTTAACTGCATTTTCCATTTCTCTTGCGGTTTCCGTTACAATATTTTTGAAATTTCCTTCTACTTTAAATGTAGAAATGAGAGTAACTTCTGCACCCATTTTTGCCGCAGTATTCGCTAATGCAATGCCCATTTTACCGGAAGAATTATTTGTAATATATCTTACGGGATCTATTTTTTCTTTAGTTCCGCCGGTTGTTATTAATATTTTTTTTCCTGATAATTTTTGAATCTTTTGCTCAAAAATTTTAACTGTAGCTTCAAAAATTTCTTCAGGTTCTTTCATTCTGCCAATTGCATTGGTTCCACATGCTAAAAATCCATCTGAAGGGTGGAGAATTTTGTAGCCGGCATTTTCAAGTTTTGTAATATTTTCTTGTACGAATTTATTGTTCCACATATTGTTATTCATTGCAGGCACAATAAGGGTAGGTTTTGTAAAGGCACAAGCCGTTGTTGTCAGAAGATTATCACAGATGCCGTTTGCTATTTTTCCTATTGTATTAGCTGTTGTAGGTGCAATAACAAATATATCCGCATCTGTTAGTGCAATGTGTTCCGGTCTATACTCATCTATATCAAACTGTTCTACGTAAACATCATTATTTGAAATGGTCTGCAAAGTAAGCTTTGTGACAAATTTTAGTGCATTTGGCGTTGCCACAACTCGCACACTTGCCCCTGCTTTTTTATATAAACGAATCAGGGAACAGATTTTATAAGCGGCTATTCCGCCCGTTATACCGACTAATATATTTTTTCCTTCTAACATACCTGTATTATAAGATAAAAATATTAATAAACAAAAAGAAAAGTTGCTAACTTGTTATTAGCAACATTAAATAAACACGAGGATATTAAGAGAGAGTATAAAAAGAAGGTTTAAATGAAACTCCGAACAAAATCGTTCTCTGTTTCAATTGTTACCGTTCGTTTTTTTTGTTTTGCCATCTTTAACTTTGTCTTACACATATATAAAGTATTTTTCTTTACAGAAATTGCCTTTTTTAAATAAAATTTTTTTAATTTGTTACAAGACTTAAAATAGTTAATAAACTTAATTTAAAGGTTATATATATCAAATATACTTTGTTATTTTATATAGAGTTTGCGGAAAAATTAAAATTTTCCCTGCAAACTCTGGGGAACGGTTTCAAGTCAGACTACGTGCTATCCCGCACCTAGT
>CADBTL010000086.1 GCA_902797575.1 uncultured bacterium | reverse complement strand
GCACTCTTGAGTGAGGAAGTGCCATTCTCTTGCCTTTTGTACCGGAACAGAGAAGAAATGCGCCCATTGATGCAGCCTGTCCCAAACATATTGTTTGAACATCTGCTCTTATGTGCTGCATTGTATCATATATTGCAAGTCCTGCTGTTACACTTCCTCCGGGAGAATTTATATATAACATTATATCCTTTTCAGGATTTTCGCTATCCAAAAGTAACATTTGTGCAACAATTAGATTTGCGACCATATCATCAATTTGAGTTCCCAAGAAAATGATTCTTTCTCTTAATAATCTTGAAAAGATATCAAATGCTCTTTCTCCTCTTGAAGATTGCTCTATTACTGTAGGTACATAACTTGCAAAGCTCATCTTATTTTTCCTTTCTTAACTGTATAAAACATCATTTATTAGCAATATTATACATTACATAAATTATTTAACCAATAATCAATTTGTATGAGATTTGATTTAAGGTTTTAAATATTATTATATTGGGCTAAAGTAATTATACCATAAAATAAGAAGTTTGGCTAATTAGAGATTGCGGGAAAATTAAAAACTTTCCACATCCTCGTTATTAACCAATTCTCTTAAATTGTTCAACGATTCACTATATATACTCTTATATAAAGAATCTAAGTTTTGAACCAAATTTGCATAATCGGAATCATTCATTTTTATTGCTTCTAAGACTGCATTTTTAAAATCAGAATTTTTATAATAGATAATACTGTTTTTATTATTTAACAAATTTGGCTCAGCAAATTTAGATGCTATAACCATCGGTTTTCTAAAACCGTAACACAACTGAAAACTTCCGGAAGTTCCCCTTTCTATATACCTGTTATGAGAATTCATCTCAGGATCAAATAAAGGCAGTATAAAATCTGATTTTTCAAGTTCTTTGTACATAGTATCAAAATTTACATGACCTTTTATATTTATGTATGGCACAAGACTTTTTTGAAAATATTTCATATCAGCATCGCCTAATACAACCAGTTCAAATTTTGCGATTTTATTATTTAATATCTCAGAAAAAGTTTCATTAAATAACTCCATATTCTTACGGCTTGGAGCCAATTTACCTATCACAACAAACCTTGTTGTGGTATTTTTATTATAATTAGTTTTTACAGGATAAAAATAACAAGGATTTACCATTTCTATTCTTTTATCAAAGTTTTTTGCCCAAATAGGTAATGCTATGATTTTTGAACGTTCATAATCATCTTCATTAAGCATTTCTAAATGGTGTTCGGATACTATAAAATCTTTTTTAGGATGTTGAATTTTTTTATACACATCAAAAACTGATGATATATCTCCATGTCTTAAATAAACTTGATTGGACGTAAATAAAACATATTCGTATTCTTTGATTTTGTCAGATAAAATACATTTATCATAAAAAGCTTGCGAAACATAATAAAAATTAGCCTTCACATCCAATTTAACAAAAGGATTTTCATATAAATTATTTTCAGTCAATAAAACATCAATATTGTATCCGAGTTCACTAAAGTATTTGATATATGACGGAATAACTTCGCTATGTGTATAATTAGCCTCTGTTATAAGTATTGTTTTTTCTGATACTTTATGTTTTGTAAAAGTATTATATATCAACAGATTTTTAATCCAGCCTTGTGTAAGCTTAATCTTAGTCTTAATTATAGGCGTGTATATTTTTATTTCCGATGGTTCTAGAATTATATCTAACATTTATACAATTTCTCCGTTTATTATTTTATCGTAATAAGAATTTCCTGATGTTTGATCTCTTAATATTTTGTATGATAACTTATGAAGATTAGTCTTAGATTTTATTCTGTCTAGTTCGTCTTGATTAAAATCATTAAAAATTATTTTCTGCATTAAACCTGTGTCTTCTGCCGAATAATATGGTTTTTGACTCCATTCCTCAATAAATTTCTGATTTGCATCTGATAGCATTGAACTCAAGTGTTCAATTAAAAAATAATTTATTAAAAAATCATTTTCTTTCCAATACTGCATAAATACTTTTTGCAAAGCATTTATTGTCGGACTGTAACCTCTTGTATGAATGAAAAAACTTGACATTTTATTCTCTAATCTATCAGTTTTAGGATCTTTTCCAAAAACAAAAAATTTAGCATTCATAATGTCATCAGGGATTTTATCTGTTAAAAATATTGTTGAATCTACCCAAGTTCCGCCATTATACTGCGTTAAAAGATATGTGCGTAGAACATCAGAAAAAAATGTCAAACTCATTTTTCCTTGGTTCACTAAATCATAATACATTGCAGGAATTTCCACATAATCACTTATGCTTTCATAACTCAATACGACTCTTTTTTGTTCCGGATGATATCTTTCTACAGATTCTAAACATTTTCTTATCAAAAGCGGTGCATTTTCTTCACCTTGATGCCAATATTGCCAAATTATATTATTGTCTTTTTGAGTTATATTTTCTTGCTCTGAATCTGAGTCTTGTTCTATTATTTCAATTGCTTTAACTACATATTTTTGCAGACATTTCTTTGCCCAACGTGATTTTATTTTCATTCTGAATGTTTTATCCAAAATAAAAAGTTCAATCAAAATTTTAAAAATATCATTTTTTATTTTTAAAATATTCATGCCTTTTCCTTAAACCTTGCTAAAAAATCGTTTTCTGATATCTCTAAATGTATATTTTCTCAATTCATTCGGAAGCTTATTAATATACTCTTGATAATCCTTGTATGGTTTTTTCATTCTCCACGGCTTACCCATTTTGCCTGCATAATGTATCATAATCGTGTTTTCACGTGCATTAACAAGCTCTTCATCCGAATATACACCTTTTAAAAATTCATATTCATTAGCTTTTTTTATGTCATCATTATACATAATACTTTGGAATGTACCATATTTTAACGATATAGGTAAAAAACGGTTTATTGCAATATTCATTGTATCTAAATCGTAAAAACGAAGTCTTTTATTTACTTTATTAATTACATCAAAAAACTTGTCTACAGTTTTTTCTTCTCTCATAAGCTTTGAATTGAATACTATAAAACTCGAAATATAAATTTTATCATTTGTATTTTCCGGAAAATACGTATGACAAATCATAGTATCTTTGTTATTAACTTCAACCGGAACTGCAGCCATTTCGTATCCTGTCAAATCAATATTATAAACATCTGATAAATCGCCCTTAAACATTACATCCACATCAGAATAAATAACTTTATCGTACTCTTTTAAAATCTCCGGAATAAGGAGTCTATAATATACAAGTTCAGTCCATGACATATTATTATGCGGCGCACCTTTAAATATATTTGAATCTATATAATGGAATGCTATTGTATGTTTTGTACCCTTTGTTAAAAGCGTTATATTTTTCTGGTCTTCTACACCGATATCAGAATGAAAAATTCTGATATCATAAGTTGTATCATCATTTGCAGAGTCAATAAGACTTTTTATAGCAACAGAAGCACCCAAAATTATTCTTTTATCAAAACAAAAAACTACAGGGATATTAGCCATTAATTAGTCTCCTTAAATTTTCTTTTGATGTTTTATATAAATTATCTGCATAATTTTTGATATTTTGTTGCAGATTCTTATATTCCTCACTTGACATGTTTATACTGCGTTCCATCGCAGAAACGTAATCACTATCCGAATGATACAAAATAGAATTAGAATTATCAAACCCGTTTATCGGTCCAAAACTTTCTATTATTATACAAGGGAGCAAGAAACCGTATACAAGTTGGAAATTACCGCTTGTTCCTGTTGTATTATATCTTATATGAAGCGGTTTTGTCTCATCATATGAAGTTAACATAAAATCAGCTTTTTCCAGTTCGTCATACATTTTATCAAAAGGAAGTCTGCCTTTTATATCAAAATATGGCTGTAATTCCTCAGGAAGTGATTTTAAGTGTCCTTTTCCGATTACGGTTACTTTAAAGTTTCTGTATCCTTTATCGTGTAATGCTTTTACGGAATTAATTATAAGGTCATTGTTTTTCTTTTTCCCTTGAATTGCACCAACAGTTATAAAATTAACTATATCTTGATTTTTATCGTTTACTTTTATATTCCCGAAATAATGCGGGTTTACAACAACAGATTTTGCGTCTTTATAATTTAATTCTCTTAAAGTTATTAAATCTTCTCTCCAAGTTCCCGCATCAACTGCGTGTTTTGCTTCGTGTTCCACAAAAAACAATTTTTTGCGGTCAACATTTTTATGAAAAAACTTATAACATTCTTCATAATGTACTTCATCACAAAGCTTTCCAACGGTTGTAACAAGAACTCCCGCAACATCTTTTAAATCACTTTTCTTAAAAAATGTTTTAACTTGTTTTCGTGTTAATTTATTTAATGTTACATTATCATCTTTAAAACGTGAGAACAGCCCTTCTTTATATCTGTCAGGATTCACACACACAGAAACGTGATACCCTAAATCAAGCAAATATTTTACATACCCCGGAACAACTTCAGAATGAGACTTGCTGCAAGGTTCCCACACTATAAATGTATTATCTTTAATTACAGGTTTTTTGTATTCAAAAATAGGCTTTATATAAGTACAGAAAAGCGCTTTATAGAATCTCGGACGAAACATAAACAAAGGTCTGTATTTAAAATACTCAAAAAGTGAAGCAATTTGGTTATCTTTTGTCCAATGTTTATACTCTTTTTCATCCAATTTCCAAGGTGTCATCTGAAGATATTTAAAATACAAATCCCTATGAAAACTAAAAGATGCCCAACTCCATGGTTTTCTCTTTGCTACATAATGTATAACTTTAGGGTTATTTGTATAACTTGAACGATTTGTAAAGTTTGATGATTGAACATTCCATTCGTCATCAACAATTTTAATCTTTCCTTTACATACTTCATTTATAATTGTTTGATCACCGACTTTTATATTTTCAATATTCCGCTTGGTCCATGATAAAAACTCTTCTTCAATATTTTGCTCTCTCATAGCCTTCAAATTAAAAACAATCATGCCGGCATTTATATATTCAGGATTTTTTTTAAGCATTTTTTTGTTAATATCTTTTACTCCGGCAACAAGATAATTATCAAGATTTGTATTGAACAAATTTGCAAGACTTGAATTTACAACCATGTCACAATCAAAATAAATAATTTTATCAACAGTTTGCAACAATGTTGCAAGCTTTAATCTATAATAAGTTGCTATGGTTATATAAGAATGAGTATGAATTTTTGCATAATCATCAAACATCTGAGGATTGATAGAAACAAATTCTATACAACAATCTCTTATCAATTTTAAAGACAATATTTCTTGTTTATGTTCGTCAGATATTCCGCCATCCAGAACATATATATTTAAATTATCATTTGTTGAGGCATTAGCTAGTATTGAGGCTATTACGACTCCGGCATGTTTTGAATAATTATCATCACAAGATAAACAAACATTTATATCGGTCATTATACTCTCCTAAATACACAAAATATAATACATAGGATTATATATAAAATACAATTGTATGTCTATATTAAATGTTTATCTCAGTTTTTTCATTAACCGGAGTAACTTGACGAAGCTCTGTCATCCCTCATTTACCCCTTTACAACAGGCGGAGTAACTTGACGAAGCTCTGTCATCCCTCATTTACCCCTTTACCCCCCTGCTTGTTATATTTGGATTTATATTATATAATTAATTTTAAGAAGAGAGATAGGAGATTTTATGCAGACTTTAGAAAAAAACGAAGGCATTATCACGCAAATCATCGGTCCGGTTATTGACGTTGAATTTGCACAGGGCGAGTTACCTGAAATATATAACGCATTAAACATAACATGCGAAGACGGAACCGTAATAGTTGCGGAAGTACAACAAATGTTAGGTTCAAATAGAGTCAGAACCGTTGCCATGTCATCAACAGACGGTTTAAAAAGAGGAATGAAAGTTGTTAATACCGGTGAACCGATTAAAATACCTGTCGGCAAACCTATCTTAGGAAGAATTCTTAACGTAATAGGTCAGCCTGTAGATAATGCAGGTCCTATAGAAACAGAGAATTATCTTCCTATTCACAGAGAATCTCCAAGATTGGTAGACCAAAACACTGATGTTGAGATTCTTGAAACAGGTATTAAAGCTATTGACCTTATCCAACCGTACCAAAAGGGCGGTAAAATCGGTTTGTTTGGCGGTGCAGGTGTTGGAAAAACAGTTTTGATTATGGAATTAATCCACAATATTGCATCCGAACACTCGGGAGTTTCAGTATTTGGCGGTGTCGGAGAAAGAACTCGTGAAGGTAATGACCTTTGGAACGAAATGAAAGAATCCGGAGTTATTGATAAAGTTGCACTTATATACGGTCAAATGAACGAGCCGCCGGGAGCAAGAATGAGAGTCGGTCTTTCTGCATTGACTGCTGCAGAGTACTTCCGTGATTTTTCTAAACAGGATGTATTATTATTTATTGATAATATATTCAGATTTACTCAAGCAGGTTCTGAAGTTTCGGCACTTTTAGGTCGTATGCCTTCAGCAGTAGGTTATCAGCCTACTCTTGCAACTGAGATGGGTGAATTGCAAGAACGTATTACTTCTACAAAAGACGGTTCAATCACATCTGTTCAAGCGATTTACGTTCCTGCTGATGACTTAACGGATCCGGCTCCTGCCACAACATTCTCTCACTTGGATGCGTCTACGGTATTATCAAGACAAATTGCATCACTTGGTATTTATCCGGCAGTAGATCCGCTTGCATCAAATTCAAGAGTTCTTGACCCAAATACTATTGGTGAAGAACACTATAATGTTACAAAGAAAGTACTTGAAATTCTTCAAAAATACAAGGAATTACAAGATATTATTGCAATCTTGGGTATGGACGAACTTTCTGATGAAGATAAATTGACGGTAAACAGAGCAAGAAAAATCCAAAGATTCTTGTCTCAACCGTTCTTTGTAGCTGAACAATTCTCAGGAATTCCGGGTAAATACGTTAAACTTGAAGATACAATCAGAGGGTTCAAGGAAATTATTGAAGGAAAGCATGACGACCTTCCTGAACAAGCTTTCTACATGGTTGGTACAATCGAAGAAGCAATTGAAAAAGCTAAAACTTTGGAATAAAAACTGTAAAAACGTAAATTGTGAATCGTGATTCATGATTTACGTTTTGTAGATAATAAATTAAGGTTCACGAGTCACGACTCATGAACTACGGAAAAAAATATGAAATTAAAAATAATAACGCACGAAAGAATTGTTTTTGACGGTGAAGTTGACGAGCTTGTTATTCATACGACAAGCGGTCAGATTGGTATATTAAAAGATCACATACCAATAACCACATCTTTAGAGATTGGTGTCACAAAAGCAAAAATCGGTGAGAAATTTAAATATTTTGCGGTAATGGGAGGTGTATTCCAGTTCCGTGATAACACTGCGGTTATTTTAACAGATGTTTGTGAAGACAGCTGTGATATTGATGTAACTCGTGCAAATGCAGCAAAAGACAGAGCAGAAGCAAGGTTAGCAGAATCTGCAGCAGAAGTTGACGCTCAAAGAGCTCAAGCTGCACTTGCCCGTTCGCTTGCAAGACTTCAAGCTGCACTTCATAATGAGGGCTAAAGCCGAAACAAAGCTATACTTTTAGTTAGGAGAAAAGCGGATTCCGTTACAGCAACTGCGGAACTGTTTTTAGTCAGGTTTGTGCATTTTGAATTTAATTCGCACTCATAAAACTTTTGCTTACCTAACATACTTATATACTTTCAAAAAAATTTGTAGTAGTATATTGTTATGAAGAAATGTTTTTTAAGGACAGTTTGTTGTTTAGCCGTTACTACAATACTGACAGGTAATATTACTTTCGCAGCCGTTACGGGAGCTTTTGCGGAACACTATAATGCGGCACAGAATTATCTTACTCAAAACCAATATTCGTCAGCGATTTTGGAATTCAGAAAAGCTATGCGCATTAATTATCTTGATAACTCTGCAAGAATTGGGATAATTAACGCTTACCTTGCAAGAGCAACTCATTACGCTAACACAGAAAAAAATTACGAAAGAGCTGCAAATGATTTTAGAAGCGCTTTATTTTATCTAAAAATGTATCCGGAAGATGAACGTGATATTCAGAATTCAGTCGGAATGATTCAATCTGCCACATCGAATCTGAATCAGTGCTTAAAAGTAATCAGTTTTGATACAACAGCAGGCTCCAGATACAAAAAAGCGGAAGAGTTAAGAGCAATTGCGAATTTTCCGGCTGCATCATATGAATTTGCAAAAGCTGCAGAAAACGAAAAATATGCATCTCAAGCAAACACCCAAATTGGTGATTTGATGAAGTTATTGGGTAACGACAAGCGTGCAGCGGATTATTATAAGCTTGCCCTCGGAAACAATCCTTCTGACGGCGTAACAAAAATGAAATACGCACGTACGCTTGATAAAATAGGTGAATATGATACTGCAGTAAATCAGTATAATGATGCCTTAGCTAATGCAAAAGGCAATATGGAAGTACTTTATGCGCTTGAAAGAATTTATTTGAAAAAACTTGCCGCAACTCCAAATGACGCTGATTTGAATGCCAATATCGGTGCTATTAAGCAGGCTCAAGGCGATTTAGATTCCGCACTAAGTTATTACGGAAAAGCAGAAAGGCTTAATCCAAGCAGCACACTTACAAGACTTAACGTTGGAACGCTTTATCAGCAGAAAAAAGACTACAGACGTGCAATTGAAGCATATGATTCAGTTTTAACACTGGAACCTTCTAACACAAAGGCTATGTACTACAAAGCAAGTGCACTGTCTGAAATGGGCGATAAAAATACCGCACTTAATTTATACAAATCCGTCTTAACGCTTGAACCGCAAAACAAGGATGCAAGAAATGCCGTTACCGCTATAGTAAAAGAAACGATGACTCCTATTGAATATATAGGATATCTAAGCCAAAACGGAACATTAAACGAATTATATGATTATTCATACAAACTTCATAAAGAAGGAAAAATCGAAGAAGCTATACACGGGTACCGTGCTTATATACAAGAAGACCAATCAAAAGCTGATGCTTATGTAAATTTGGGTATTTGTTATGCGTCAAAAGATGATTACGGAAGTGCTATTACGACATTAAATGTTGCAAAAGAAAAATTCCCGACAAATAATCTTGTACTTAAAACTTTAAAGGAAATGCAGGGTGATTATACATCAACTCTTGTTGCGGCAGCAGTTGCAAGTTTTGAGGCAAAAGACTATAAAAAAGCAATAAAACAGTATCTTGAGATTAAACCTGCAACAGAAGATACGATGATTGGTGTTGCAGCGTCTTATCAAGCTTTAAATGATTACGATAATGCAATTGCGTATTATAAAAAAGCAGAAGCTATGAATTCTAAAAACGCTGAAATTCCGTATTATATCGGATATTTATACTCCGAACAACAAAAATGGGCTGATGCGGAAGCGTATTTGAAAAAAGCAATTGCCTTAAATCCTGAATCTGAGGCAAAAAATATTCTATCTTACGTTTCTCAAAACGGAACGCTTGGCGTTTTAAATTCAGGAATCGAATTATATGAGAAAAAAGACTATACCAATGCTCTTCTAAAATTCAACGACGTTCTGAAAAAAGAATCACATAATGCATATGCTTATTATTACAGAGGTTTGATTTATGACGAGCAAAAGCAAACAAAACTCGCTATTTCAGATTACTTAAATGTCTTAAAATATTCTAAAGAATTCCCTATTGCAAGTTATATGGCAGCAGTTGATTACGATTCAATAGAAAATTATAAAGACGCATATAAGTATTATAAAAAATTTATTACTGAATATACAACAGAAGACGAATATTTAAAATACGCAAAAGATCGTTCAAAGGAACTGGAACCGTATGTTAACAAATAGTGCGGTGCATGATTTAATTAAATCACGTGTATCGCTTGCCCCGATGGCAGGAATTACGGATTACGTTTTAAGGTCTCTTATAAGAGAAAACGCACCATCTGCGCTTTTAACAACAGAGATGATAAGCTCGGAATTCTTAACCCAGACTAAAGGCGGGGATATTATTATGCGCGGTGACAATCATTCACCTGTATCTTACCAACTTAGCGGTCATAAGCCCCAAATGATTGCAAATTGCGCTAAATATTTGGAGCAGTATGCTGACATGATTGATATTAACATGGGCTGTCCGGTAAATAAGGTTGTTAAAGGTACGGACGGATGTGCACTTATGCGCAATATTGAGCTTGCACAAGAGATTGTAAAAACAGTTAAAGCAAATATATCACGTCCTTTAAGCGTTAAATTCAGGCTCGGATACACATTTGACGAGCTGAATTTTGTAGAATTCGGTCAAAAAATGCAAGAAGCCGGTGCAGATTTTATAACAATTCACGGAAGAACCCGTTCGCAAATGTACGGCGGAAAAGCGGATTGGAAAAAAATAGCGGAACTTAAACGCAACGTCGATATTCCTGTTTTTGCAAACGGTGATGTTGTATCAATTGAAACTGCCGTTCAATGTCTTGAAGAATCCGAAGCAGACGGAGTTGCAGTAGGACGTGGCGCACTCGGTGATATTACGTTAATCGGAAGAATTGAAAAATATTTAAATCAAGGCATATATACCCCACCTCCGACTTTAGAAGAAAAGGTTATAGCTTTAAAAGAGCATCTCTACAGAGAAGTTGAGCTTAGAGGAGAAAAAGTCGGAGTAAAATTCATGCGAAAATTTTACCCTTATTATCTTAACGGATTTCAAGGAGCTTCAAGACTTAGAGGAGAAATAGTTCTTATTGAATCGGTTAAAGAGGTAATAAAAACAATAGAAAATGCCATGAAAACCGCAGTATAAAAGAGTTGTATCAAAAACAAATCGCCGCAGATATCATATCTATTGATGTCTAGGTTTAGATGTAAAGATTTCGTTACAATCTTATGGTGAAATTTTAAAATGTTGTAGTATATAAAAGTACCTGATTTTGAAACAAAGCGAAAGCCGCGTAGGATAAATCTTACAAGGGTACAGGGCAAATTACGCCCGCACAGTCAGACTATTACAAATATAATCTCGGCAAAGCAAGCCTTAATTAAGGTTTATTTTACCGTTTATATTTGTGTTGGTTAATTACATACAGATATATAGGAGATAAACAATGCGCCACTGTTGCAAATTTAAACCGGATGATATTTATTACCTAAAAGAAACAAATATATGTTCAAACAGAATACTTTCTATAGGTTTTTGTCCGATTTGTCAAAAACCTGTTGCAGAACTTGTTGAGTATTCGTTTACCGGAGCTTTAAACAGAATTTCTCTTTCCGGAATAAACGCACAAAATATGATGATTAGCTTACAAGACGAGATTTTATATTCGGCACGTGAGATTAATTTTCGTAATGCCAAATCAAAACCATATGGCTGGAAATACGGAATTAATAAAGAATGTAAAAACGGAAAAATCAAACAATACGCTTGTGATTTTTACGGAAACAAAGAACTTATTAAGAGTAAGTAAAGATTCTTACCCGAAGGTTTTTTAGATAGTTTCACCTTTCTCTCTTGGAACTTCTGTTCCAACTCCTTTACTGTACATTTACGCCCTGCCTTCGGGTTTTTTTTAATAATTAAAATTTAATAAGACAGTTGTATCATCAGAAAAACAACTGTCTTAAAATTAGAAAACATAAGGGTTTTTATTATGCCAAAAATTAAGAAAACAGATATTCAAGATTTAAAAAAGAAAATAAATGAAAAGCACATTAATTTTTACGACAAAACTCTATCTATTTTAGAATTTATTCTTGATGAATATTCCAAAGAACTTACAAGAGCAGATGTAGAGTTTTTAGAAATGCCCAAAAATGCAATCTCTACTCTCGATTTTTTAATCTCAGCAATCGGAAAAGTCCAAAAAGGACAACGTCTTGCGCTTGGTTTGGATGAAGAAAGTCCTGAGTATAATGAGCCAGTAATAAACATTGTAGAAGGAGTTGACAAAAATAAAATATGATTAGAATTATAATACCGACGCAAAAAGAGTTTAGCGAGTACAAAGAAGAATGCAAAACTTTGTATGAAAGCGTTCAAACACAAATATGCGACCCAAATTCTTTCGACTTTATTTGTAATAATACATTTTTCTATTTGTTTTTAAACGATAATAAACTAATTGGTGCAATTTATTATTTTACTGATACTGATGGGAAGTTGTACCTAAACGGGTTTGCAAAAAGAAAAATGCATTTTCTGTGTTTAGAATGCCTAAAAAAGTCCCTGACTTGGTTTAAGGGAAGGATATATGCAGAGGCGCAAAATCGCGCTTCTGCCCTTTGTTTGCTTAGATGCGGATTTAAAAGGATACAAAAAAATACCTTTTGCTTTCAATGAGGATGCAGGAAAAATTTTAATTTTTCCGCAAACTCTGGGGAACGGTTTCAAATCAGGTCACGTGCTATCCCGCACCTGACCTGATTTTCACACACCTTGATGTCGGACTTGAAAAAGTTCGAAAAATTGTCATTTTTCGTCTTTTTCTGCATCCTCCAATTGTAAAAAAATGATTATTATGGTATTATTTTCTAAAAAAAGGGAGTATATATGAAAAAAATATTATTTTTGGCAATGATTTTTGCAATCGGTATTAACCAAGTGTATGCAAGAGATTATGCAGAATTACAAATAAAAGAGATGAAACACGCTCAAAAATACGGAACAACAAAACAATATCTGAACAAGAAAAATATTAATTACGCAAATCAAAATTTGTTACAGATAAAAGATCCAAAGATTATAAAAATCTGCAATTATAACGAAATTCCTGAGAAAAAATATGAAGCAAAACTTCAAGCCGATGAAAAACAGTATAAAGTTTTTGAAAAAGAATTGAGCAAAAAATCATTGAATAAATATAAGACTCAAGCGAACGGCGAAGACTATTACAAAGTATATCGTGTAGCAGAAAAGCTTATCCGTGCGAATAACCTTGATTATTTAAACTGGAGAATAGAAATATATAAAGATTCAAAGGATGTCAATGCGTATACTTCGAATACAAACTTTATTGCTATCAGTACTGCGTTATTTGATACTTTTTCGGAAAACGAAGATGCGCTTGCATTAGTAATCGGACATGAAATGGGACATGCTTTATTAGGTCACGCTCAGAGAAAACAAAAAATTGTAGACATAATGAATCACATATCGTATAACGTAGGACTTATCAAATACCGCATAGAATCCAAAAATATGGAATACGCTGCGGATGCAGAAGGTGCTAAACTCGCTTTCAGAGCCGGTTATGACTTGAATGCCGCATCAGAGGTTATGAGATATTTCGGTACGCTCCCACGTGAAAAGGATTGGAGAACAACTCATCCGGATCCAAATAAACGTTTAAAAAATATCAATGATAACGCAAAGTATTTCCCAAATGACTGGACTTTAGTCGGAAAAGAAAATATATACAATTCTGACGTTTTAAAAGTAAGACTATCTTCAGACAGAAAATCAATGGTTATAAGTGCGTCTGATAAAAAGGAAAACAAAGACGGGTATTTTGCTCTGGAAACGTTGGAAGAATTGTATACAAGACTTGCATACATGAATTATTTGGACGGAAAATTTGCAAAGGCAATAAAATATTTTGATAAATTGTTTGAAATTGACCAAACAAATGCAGCGGCATATTTATACGCATCATATGCAAGCGAATATTTGTATAACAATACAAAAAACAGTAAGTATTTGGAACTTGCAAAAAATTATGCAAATAAAGGGTATCAGCTTGATTCAAAAAACAAATTTATAAAAGAACAGGTTGATTCACTGTAATCTTCAACTCATATGTTCTTGCTTACATAAGTATGGTTTTGCATTAATACCCTCTCCCGTTATGAGCTTGCGGAAAAATTAAAATTTTGTCTTGAAATTCCTCCTGCTCAAACCTGTCACTCGCTCCGCTTACGCTATCGCTCGTTTTGGTTTTCGCAATCCGGCAAAGCCGTACGAAATTTCGCTTCTCGCAATCTCCATAGAACGGTTTCAATGCGGGTTGTGTGCTATCCCGCACACGACCCGCATTTCACACTCTTTAGGTCGTGTTTGAAAAAGTTCGAAAAATTG
>CADBTL010000085.1 GCA_902797575.1 uncultured bacterium | reverse complement strand
CACCCCGAATAATCCAAGACGCACGTAGTCTGACTTGAAACCGTTCCCCAGAGTTTGCAGGGAAAATTTTAATTTTTCCGCAAACTCCTATTGTAAATATTTGTAACAAAAAATCTTTATACAAGGCAATTTTAAGTCTTTACAAGGTTTGTATTATTTGTGTGAAAGGTACAAAATATGTTAGATAGCATAAAATACTCTAATTTTAATAATTATCAAATATCATTTCAAGCAAAAAATAAAAAAGCTGTAGTATTAATTCAGAATCTCAGAGAATCTTTGCTAATGATATCAAAAAAGTCAAACAAACAGTCAGAAGATAAAAAATTTAGTATTGCGCTTAATGAATACAAAATTTTTAAAGAAAAAGTAGAACGAGCTTTGCAAGACGGTGTTATTGATTCAGATCAAGCAGGACAAATTCTAGTTAATAAAAGTGCATATATATTATCTTTGCTAAAAAAATCAAAACAAAAGAATAATGCATGTATAGATAAAGCTTATTCAATGCAAAAGCGAGTAAAATTTGATGAATATAGAGGTGTAGATTCAAAAGAAAGCAAAGTCGCAATTAAAAAAGATGAAGATAATAATTTTGTATCAAAAATTTATTTATCTTTTAAGAATAAAATTTTTAAATTAGCGCATAAATAAAGTTTAAAGGAGTATTAAAGTTCTTTTGTATAATTTGTTCCAAACGTAACAATAATTAGGTATTCCGCAGGCATGTATTTTTTCATCTAAAGATTTATATGTGTCAAATTTTTCATATTTAATCAGCATGCGATGAACATTATTTTTGCTTTTAATTATATTAGCGCAGGCTATATCAGAATTGGTGTTAATGCTTGCAGAATATAAATTTTCTAAAAAATTTTTATCAATCCAGTCATCCGAATCAATAAATGCAATATATTCACCTTTAGCATTATATATTCCCAAATTTCTGGCTGCAGAAAGCCCTTGATTAGAAGTATTAATTAATATTATATTTTTACTTTGTTTCTTGAAAGAATTGATAATATCAGCAGTATTATCTGTTGAACCATCATTAATAACAATTATTTCAAACTCTCTAAATGTTTGATTTACAAGAGAAACCAGACATCCGGAGATATATTTTTCAACATTATATGCCGGTACAATAACAGAAATTTTTACCATATACCTCCCTATTCAAAATCATTCCAAAAATCTCTGTTATTTTCTGTTTTAAATATTAAAACTTTGTCAAACAGATAATAATAATCGTGCAACCCATCATATTTAACAGTTAAGATTGTAAATTTAAAAAATATAATTTTGTTAATTAAATACATAAAAAATTATAAATTCCGTATTGTGTAATATTTTATTAGAGGGGTGATATGGCAACTGATTTAGAGTTACTTGCGAAGAAAATTAAATTACTACGTAGAAAGAAGCATTTAACATTGGAAAAACTTTCAGAAATGATTGATGTTTCTCCAAATCATATATCTAAACTTGAAGCTGCAAGGACAAATCCTTCGTTTACATTGATTAGCAAGCTGGCTAAAGCTCTTGATGTAGAATTGAAAGAGATGTTTGATTTTGAAGAGTTTAAAGTCAACAGTTTAACAAAGTCTGACATAATAAATATCTTTAGTAATGCCGATGAAAAAGATTTGCAAAAACTTTTAATAGTATATAATAGTTTACTTTAATTTCTCTGTTATAAGATATTTTTATCTTCTTTTATTCAAATTTGTTATCACATTAACATTTGTCATGAAAATTTTTAACAAATATTAGTTGATTGGGTAATATACTGTAAGTTATGGCTATTATTTAATTGAATAGTGAATGTAATAGGAGGATTTGAATAACATGGTTACAGCAGTTCAAACAAAGAGAGACACAATCAGCGTAATAATTATTGAAGATTTTAAACTTACCAGAGTCGGCTTAAGATGTGCTTTAAACTCAAACGAAGATATCAATGTAGTTGCTGAAAGCGATAATGCCACTGACGGATTAGCTTTAATTGAACGTCATTCTCCGGATGTCGTGCTTATGGATTTGGGACTTGCCGGCATGAATGGTATTGAAGCAACAATGAAAGTCCGGCAAATGAACCCTAATATTATGGTAATTGCGCTTACCTCGCATGACAGGGAAGAAGAAGTAATATCAGCTCTGTCTGCAGGTGCTATGGCGTACTGCTTAAAAGATATTGATCCGGTTAAACTTGCTGATGTAATAAGGGATGTTAAAAATGGTGTATGTTGGCTTGATCCAGTTATTGCAAGAAAAGTTCTTGATGCATTTCCTAAGCAAGAAACTCTTGGTATTTTACATGATAAAAATTCAGAAGAAGGAAGAGTTCCGCTAACAGAGCGAGAATACGAAGTTTTGAAACATTTAGTAGAAGGTAAAAGTAATACTGAAATTGCCAAAGAACTAATTGTAAGTGTGCATACAGCAAAAGCGCACGTTTGCTCTATTTTGCAAAAAATGTGTGTTAATGACAGAGTCCAAGCAGCTGTAAAAGCTGTAAAAGAAGGTTTGGTATAACCTTTCTGGGAACTAATTGATGCATAATCAAGTTCCCTTTGTGTTTATTATCACTAACAAGGGCGCTTTAGCGAATGCTAAAGCGCCCTTTAATTTTTATAATTAAAAAATCACTTATTTTTTATGGAAAAAGTTGATAACTTTATCATAACAATTCTTTTTTACCCAAGAACAAGCTTTATGACAAGGTTCTGTTACAACATCTGTGTGCCTGAAAAATTTTTGAACTTTTTCATTATTAATTTTTCCTACCCAATCTTTTTTATGTGCCAATCCCATAAGCCCTACTGCAAGCGCAATTCCTGACACAGTTCCCAAAAGAATTCCCAAGGTAGACGGTCCTTTTTGGGAGCTATCTTGACCTCTAAAACAAACTGTATCTTGTCTGAGTTTATCGTCTGTTATAAAGATTGATTCATTATTACGACGAACACCAACTCCGCCTGTTGTTTCCTTTTTCGCTGATTCAATTTTTCTATCTGCTACACTTCCTGTAGTTTCACCGCCATTACCGTAAAACGATACTGTCATACAAACCTCCAAACGAGTTTAAATCACACATCTTCTACTACATGAAAAACATTTTGTTCTGAATATTTGCCTTTTTTTGGAGAAATATTTACAAATGTTTACAATTAAAATTAAAATTTCTTTTGTTTTTATTTTTTATATCGTGAAAGTTAAGAATATATCTGTTTTTTTATCAAATTGTAAATATTTGTAACAAAATTATCAAAAATATTAAAGTTTTCAAAAAAAATGCCGATATACATGATACAAACCGAAGGGATATAAAATGACAAACGGATTTAATTTAAACCAAGTAATTAACAATGCCGGATCATGGGCAAGCCAGAAGTATACTGCTCAAGAAATTGCAGAACAAGCAATGGCCCAGCGCCAGATAGAAAAGGCAAAAGCTGCAGTAGAGAGCGAACAGGGTTTTCTGGGGCTTACTATACAAAACAAAATAAAACAAATGATGGTTCCAGAAGTTGTAATGCAGGAAATACAGGATGTTGCAGTGAAAACATTTATGGGAAGTTTAGATCCGTTTTTCCAATGGCTTGAAGAAAATGAGATTGCATATTCTGAAAATATGTTTGAAGAAAGCATTAGAGGTGACGCAAAGAAACTTTTCTATACAAGGCTTGCTTTACAAAAAGAAGCTTCGAAAGAAATGGTTGGTACAAACTTCAGTGCTTCTTACTAAAATTATCAAAAACTCCCATTATCGGGAGTTTTTTAGTATTTATTGGAAAGTTTCATTGCCTTGTACATTTCAAACATGCTTAATATGAAGAACAGACCGAATACTAATAAATAAGAATAACTAGAATATACCGTTATATTACCTCTTTTGACAGGTTCGAATATATTTAACAAAAAACCTGTAACAGTACTCAATACTCCAACCATTGTAAAAAAGCAAAAATTCATAATGCTGACTGCTGTACCTGATATCATTTTTCTGTTAGTTAAATGTAATACGGGCACCAATATTGATGTCAGACTGGCATTTGCCGCAAGTATGCAAAATATTACGGCTATATAATTCGTTCTAATATTAAATATTAACGCAGTACAAATCAGCAGCAACGAAGAAAATGTTATGATAGATGCATTTTTTAAGAATTGGACTCTATGATTATGTCCCAATTTGCATACATATGCATTTACTATATTAAAGAAGGCAGCTATTATCGCCATGCATGATAGAACTAACGCAGATTTAGATGTTGTCATAAAGCAAAAATCTTCTAAAAATTTTTTACCAATAATTGTTTGTATCGTATAAAATATTGCAAAGTTGCAGCATGCAAAACTAAATAAATTTCTGTTGTGTCTTTTGTGTAAAACAAGCCTAAAAGGAAGCAGGCGAAGTTTTACATTTTTATTAATCTTTGGCAATTGAACTTTAGGAAGTAATAGAGAAAATATTATGCAAGCAGTTAAAATAATCGCCGCAATTACGACTAGAATATCTCTCCAGTTTGCGTACTTCATAGCAAATACAAACGGTGCATTAGCAAATATACCTCCTGTATATCCGATAAACAGCATTACTGATATTGCCATACCAAAGTTTTTTTCTGAAACAAAATCTCTTAATTCTCTTATAATGCTTAAGTAAAAAGTGCTGCTGCCAAGACCTATTAGCCCTCTTGAAAAATACATTATAAATAAATTTGAGGATAACGGAAATAATAATGCTCCAAGTCCGAGTATTAATCCGCCTCCAAGCATTACTCTAAAACCGCCGAATCTATCAACAAGTACACCGTTTATCAATTGATTAACAGCATATATATACATAAATATAGCACCAAACGCTGTTATATATGGAGCTGTTACTCTTAAATCTTGTTCAAGCAAATCAAAAACAGCACCAGGAATTGCAATTCTATGGAAATTTGCAAAAAAGTAGAATAGTGTTCCTATAATAATTAATAAAAGTCTAATATTTATCCCAAAATTCTTATTCATAATACTTTAATA
Organism: uncultured bacterium; assembly: GCA_902797575.1. Lineage (GTDB taxonomy): Bacteria > Cyanobacteriota > Vampirovibrionia > Gastranaerophilales > Gastranaerophilaceae > CAG-196. The sequence goes on along the minus strand of CADBTL010000085.1, from coordinate 183 downwards.
AAAATACATATCCATTTTAATCAACAAAAAATAAAAGTTTGACTTTTATAATCAAACTTTTATTTTAATATTTATTAAGCTTTGCGCTTACGAGCAGCTTCTGATTTGCGTTTTCTCTTTACGCTTGGCTTTTCATATCTTTCACGTTTTTTTACTTCTGATAAGATACCTGCTTTTTGAATT
>CADBTL010000084.1 GCA_902797575.1 uncultured bacterium | reverse complement strand
CCCGCACCTAGTCTGACTTTCACACACCTAAGGTCGGATTTAAAAAAGTTCGAAAAATTGTCATTTTTCGACTTTTTCCGCATCCTCATAAAGTGAATTAATTTATGCAGACTCTATTTCTTCCGCTTTCTTTTGCTTCATATAAAGCTTTATCAGCACGTTCAAAAAGTTCTTCACCGCTTTCTTGATTATTAAATTCAGCCAGTCCCATGCTTATCGTAACATTAATTGTTTGAATATCCGAGTCTTCAATATTGGCAGGAATAGGAGAAGCTTCGACTTTTGCTCTTAATCTTTCTCCTACGATTTTTGCTTCTTGAATATGAGTATAAGGAAGAAGTACCGCAAATTCTTCTCCGCCGTATCTGCAAGGAATATCTGATTCTCTGAGTGTAGATTTTATAATTGAGGCAACTCCTCTTAACACAGCATCACCACTTGCATGCCCGTATGTATCATTAACTTTTTTAAAAAAGTCTATATCAATCATCATTGCACACAAAGGTGTATTTTGACGCTTAGTTGTTGCTATCTCCTGTCCCAATCTAAGTTCAAATTGTCTTCGGTTATTAAGATTTGTAAGAGCATCTATTGTTGCATACTGAAGTATTTTAGAATAAGAATTTGCACGGTTTATAGTGATTGCCGACTGCCTTGTGAGTTGTTCCAAATAACTGATATCACGCTTTGAAAGCGCATCTAAAGTACTTCTTGCTATTATGCAGCCTAATACATCATTTTCTTCCGACATGAGCGGAAATGCGCCAATTTTGTCATTATTTGTCAGAATATATTCTGTTTCAGGAGTAATTTGGCTTAAAATTTCGTATATTCTTTCATCTTTGCATGCTTTTGGCCAAACAAGTTCAAATTCTCCGTTATGTTTTAAGAAAACATAAATCAAGTGATCAGTTATAAATCGGTCTAACATTTCTCCGATTATTGGCACTATATAATTAAGTTCATATTGAGTTTCAATAATTTTAGCAATATTTTTCATCGAATCATGAAATTCTACATTTATTTTTGATTGTTCATTCAATACTATGTTTTGCAATTTTAAAGATACCTGAGATGCAAATATTTTCATAAGAAACAGAAATTCCATATTAACGGAAGTATTGCTGTCAAACAGTAATTTAATTATGCCGAAGTCCTTTCCGTCTTTTACAATAGGCATACAGAGTGATTCTATTTTTAAAGTTATATCGCTTATTACGGAAGGCAGCTTATACGCTTTAGTGTTGATAACAAAATCAAAACCTTTTATGCTTTCGTACGCTTCATATATGTCAGAGCCGTCTTCTACAATATTCCAAGAATTTATGCAATCACGTATTGTATTTGTGACATTGTCGTACACATAAAAATTTATGCTTTGAACTTTTGCAAACTCCTGCAAAAGAGTTTGTAAACTTTCTGTAAGTTCTGATGAATCTACTTCTTCAGTTAATAAATCCGCAATTTTAGATAAAAAATGTAAATTCCCTTGTATCATTCTTCGTCAAAATCCTTGTCATCAAATGTTTCTTCTTCTTCTTTTTTGTTATTGTTTTCTTCATCATCCGGAGCTATAAATATATCATAACCGGCGCATGTTCTAAGATTTTTTTTCATGATTTTATCCAAATTCTCATCATCAACAATTCGTCCGTCTGAGTATGAATACTGAATACTTCCCTCATGAGGAGCAGTATTGTTGTTTTGTATGTTATCACCCGAGTGCATATATCGTGAAGAAACCTCTCGCAATGAGTTTATGATATACGCTGTTTGTAATTCATAACTTTCAGGTGACTCCGTTACTAGCATTGCAGCTTTTTGCAGTTCTGACATTGCCTCTTTGTATTTTTTCATTGAGGTTAGTAAAATTCCCAGATTGTAGTGAGCTTCAAATCTATTAGGTTTGATTTTAATCGCTTTACAATAATCAAGCCCTGCGGGTTTAGAATCCCCTCTTAATTGGTGTGCAACTGCTCTGTTATAATAAACATCATAATTATTTTTTAAATATTTTAATGCACCGGTATATGAATCAATAGAATTTTGAAGTAATCCTCTTTTCATATGTTGTTTTTCAAGCGGCAAAAATGTTGCTTTTTGCTTGTACGCTACACCTTTATTGAATAATGCAATCCCTTTATTGCCGCGTATACTCTTTACATTACTGTATACAAAAGGAATCCATAACTTATACAACGCTATGTCTTCTATATTATCAAATTGTTCTATGGCTTCATCAAAAAAGCCCATACTCTCAGAATACACAATTCCGAGATTCATACGTGCCATTACAAACTTCGGATTATGTTTAATTGCGTTTTGGTATGATTTTACTGCAGAGTAGTAGTCCTCATAAACGACATATATATTGCCTAAATTATACCAAGCTTCATAATGCCCCGGATAAAGATTTAATCCTTTTTTATAAAATTTTAAAGTTTTGGCAATATCTCCTTGTGCATATGCTTGATCACCTTTATGCACATAGTATATCCCCTTTACTTTTCTTACTTGTGTTCGCACCCAATTTTCGCGAAAAATCCACAAAGCAGCTAAAGCACATATTAATAAGGTTAAAGAGATTATTTTCTTGTGTGCACGTTTCATAATAAAGAAATTATACCATATTTACATATTTGATAGAAGAATTTTTACGCTCAAACTATACTTCATTCAGAGGATTTGTCATTAATACAGAAAGTGTTATTATGTTGGTGGGAGAGAGTGGAGGATAATTTTGTACGCATATAATCAGCAACCGCAGAGAAGAAATTCTTCAAATTTATATGTTGTGCCGCAAAAACAGCGTGTACACTATTCTCGTCCTATTCCGCAAAAACAGGTAAAAAAACTTCGTAAGAAAAAAGTTAATCCTATTGTCTATTTATTTCGATTAACTGTCTTGTTATTAATGTTTGCGTGTTACGCTTGTTGTGTTTTTCCGACAAACTATCGTACTTTAATTAAGAATGTTATATTTCCGGCAAAAGTTAAAATTAATACCGAAATGCCGAAAGGTGCAGCATTTAATAACATTAAAGACCAAACAGGTGCTGACTTATATACAATGATAAGCCCGATTGCAAATTATTTGAGTAATGATTTATTTTTGAACAGAATGCTTATAACACCTACTATACAGAAAACTCACAGCGAAGTTACGACAATGTATCATACAACTGAAATGACAGCTTTAAAAGGTGCTTTATACAGTTTGATGAAACAATATCCGACAATTCATCCTTCAATATATGTTTGGGAATATGAAAACGGAAAGTATCTTGATATAAATGCAGATGAACAATTCTCTGCTGCAAGTATTATTAAACTTCCTGTATTAGTCAGAATGTTCAAGTCTATAGAATCAGGCCAAGCAACAATATATGATGAAATGTCTTTAACGGATTACTATAAAGCATCCGGCTCCGGTAATCTGCAATATATGAGAACCGGTGGTAAGTATTCTCTTGATGCGCTTGCAAAAACAATGATTCAGGATTCAGACAATTCTGCGACCAATATGATAATGTCAAAAATCGGCGGAATGGATGATATAAATATCGGTTTACGTGATTGGGGAATCTCAAAAACTTACGTCAGAACTTGGCTGCCGGATTTGACAGGTACAAATAAAACAACAGCTAACGATTTGGCAAAAATCTTATATAATCTTGATAATCCAGGATTTTTAAACATCAATTCCCGCGAATATATCATTGATTATATGAGCCATGTTAAAAACAATAAGCTGATTGCCGCAGGTTTGGGAGAAGGTGCATTATTTGTTCACAAGACCGGTGATATTGGTACTATGCTCGGTGATGCAGGAATTGTTTATGCACCGAATAACCAAAAATATATTATAGTAATCCTTGCAAACAGACCGTATAATGCACCTCAAGGTAAAGAGTTTATTGTAAAAGCTTCAAGTCTCATATATAAGAGTATCGTAAAATAAAAACACACACTTTATATTAAAATAAATAGTTTTGCACTTTTATAACTGAGACTGCGTGACAAATAGAAAAATGACAATTTTTCATTTGGTCACGCAGTCGACTTAAAGTGTGTGAAAACAAGGCTAGGTGCGGGATAGCACGTAGCCTTGTTTGAAACCGTTCTCCAGAGATTGCAGTGATAATTTTAATTATCACGCAATCTCAACTGTTTTGAATGCTCAGAACAGTTTTTGTTTTTCTTACTCCTATATGTCAGTATAATTTCTTTTGCAGTTAGTCCGATCGCATAGCATATAGGGTTTGCTAAAAACACAGGGATTAACGTGCCTAGTGCGCCTGCTATAAGGGGTAAGTTTTCAATGGTTGTTTCATTTGCAATTTTTTTACAAACACCCTTGCCTCTGTTATAAAAGTCGCACGTAATACCTGACTTATAAATAGAGGATGTTCTTTTGCCTATTTTATAACCATCTTTACCTGCTTTTGCCAGTTTTAATGAAGTTGGATAAAAGTTTTTAATATCGTTGCTTATGCTATTTATAATCGGAATGTTCATACTTTTATACTAACATAAACATTTTTATGTTAACATTAAAATAGAAGTAACAGTCTGAAAAAGAGGAAAAAATAATGACAACAACAGAACAAGCAAAACCGATTAATTCGGCAAAAGAACAGATAAGACAAACAAGAATACAAAAGTTGGCAGAACTTGCAGACAAGGGGATTAATCCTTATCCGTATGTATTTGAAAAGGATGCAAATGCTGCAGATTTGCAGGAAAAATACAAAGATTTACCGGCAGGAGAAGAAACTGAGGATAAATATTCTGTAGCAGGTCGTGTTATGGCAATAAGAAACACCGGCATGTTTATTGACCTTATGGATACAACAGGAAAAATCCAAATATTTTCTCACAAAGAAAATATGGATCCTGATATGGTTAAAACTCTCAAACTTGTAGATATAGGTGATATTTTAGGTTTCACCGGAACAATAAGAAGAACTCCGAGAGGAGAACTTTCCATAAAAGCAACTACTTTTAAAATGTTGTCTAAATCTTTATTACCGTTGCCTAATAAACAAATCAGCGAAGAAAAACTTGAACAATTAAAGTCTTATCATAATATGTCAGACACTGAAACAAAATACCGTCAAAGATATTTGGATTTAATTGTGAATGAATCAACTCGTGACACATTAAGAAAAAGAAGTTTAATTATTCAAAAAGTTCGTGAATACCTATTTAAACAGGGATTTATAGAAGTTGAAACACCAATGCTTCATACACAAGCATCAGGCGCAAATGCAAGGCCGTTTATAACACATCACAATGCTTTGGATATGGATTTAACATTAAGAATCGCACCGGAATTGCACTTAAAAAGACTTATGGTTGGCGGTTTGAACGATAAAATATTTGAACTTTCAAGATGTTTCCGTAACGAAGGCATTGATACACGTCACAACCCTGAATTTACAATGATAGAACTTTATCAATCATATGTAGATTATAATGAAATGATGGCTTTAACTGAAAATTTAGTTGCATATGTTGCTCAAGAGGTTTTGGGAACGACAAAAATCCAATACGGCGAAAATGAAATAGACTTAACACCGCCATGGGACAGAAAAACTATGATTGGCGGAATCAAAGAAAAAACAGGTGTGGACTTCGGTGAATTCTTTACGGCAAAAGAAGCTTACGAAAAGGCAAAAGAATTGCACGTGGAAGTAGATGAACAAATGAACTGGGGACAAATTGTCGAAGCTGTTTTTGAAGAAAAAGTAGAGCCATCTTTGATTCAACCTGTTCATATTATTGATTACCCAAGAGAGATTTCTCCTCTTGCCAAAGTACACAGAGATAATGACAGATTAACAGAAAGGTTTGAAACTCGTGTTAACGGCTGGGAAATAGCAAACGCATTTTCTGAACTTACTGATCCGATTGACCAAAGACACCGTTTTGAAGCACAGGCACTTGCTAAAGCTAATGGTGATGAGGAAGCTATGTCAATAGATGAGGATTATATAAATGCTCTTGAATACGGTCTTGCTCCAACAGGCGGTATGGGGATGGGCATTGACCGTTTGGTAATGCTTTTAACCAACTCTCCTACAATACGTGACGTAATAGCATTCCCAACACTAAAAAAACAAGAACAATAAAATATTTTGAAAAAAAATAAAAAAAAAGACGGCTCATGAAACTAAATCACTGCCGTCTTTTTATTTGAAAAAACTTTAAATTGTTATATACTTCACGAGTATAAATTAATCCAGCTCGTCGAATTTTCTTTTAATTTCCTGAATATCCTGCCACATAAGCCATTTGGGGCTACCTTTTTCTCTTGAATCATTTCTCAGAAGATATGACGGGTGGAAAATCGGCATTAATTTTGCTCCGTGAACAATGTCTCCGCCATTAAACCACTTTCCTCGGATTTTTGTTATTCCGCCAATATTTCCCAAAATAGATTGTACTGCGATATTTCCGCATAACAGTATAATTTTTGGCTGAATTATATCTATTTGAGCTTTCAAATATTCCCAACATGCTTCTTTTTCATTTAGCTCAGGATTCCTGTTTTCCGGAGGTCTGCATTTAACCGTATTGCATATATAAACATCCCGTTTACGAGTTAATCCCACAGACTCAAAAATCTTATCTAAAAGCTGCCCTGCTTTACCTACAAACGGCTTTCCTTCTTTATCTTCATAAAACCCAGGAGCTTCGCCTATTAACATTAATTTAGAATTAGGAATACCATCAGAAAAAACTATATTATTTCTTGTTTCACCTAATACGCATTTATGGCAAGATAAGCATTTTTTACGAACATCTTCCAGTTCTTCATACATAATTTTAAGCCTCATTTTTCTTTTTTATATGACCTGTTCTTGATATTGAAAAAACTAACCCCAAAAGCATTAATGCAGGATAAAACAGGCCTTTTAATATCGCAAAAGATGTCATTCCGATTGATGCGGAAAGAGCTGCAGCAATTAATATTTGCGCTCCGTAAGGAATCATACCTTGTATACAGCAAGATGTTGTATCCATTAGACTTGCAGCCCTTTCTGCTTTTACTCCGTATTTTTCGCTTAATTCTTTAACAATTGAACCGGATGTTATTATTGCGACAGTGTTGTTTGCCGTAAACAGGTTTATTACACCGACTAAAAAACAAATTCCGATTTCACATGTTTTTTGGTTTTTTATCCATCTTTCTGTTTCTTTAATAATATAATTTATACCGCCATTATACCTTACAAGCAGCAGTAATCCTCCTGCCAGCATAGCTACAACAATTGTGTTTGCCATACTTGTAGTTCCGTCACCTATATAAGAGAATGCCGTAAATATATCAAACATTCCATACGACATTCCGATAACTGTATTTAAAACAGTTCCCAACAGTAACAAAAACATTACGTTAACTCCTGAGATACCAAGAATCAGTAATAAAATATAAGGAGCAACTTTTATATAACTGTCAAGAGTTATTGCAGTTTGCGCAATGCTGCCTCCTGAACTTGTGAATAACGGCAGTGAATAAAGAATCAGACACAATATAGCCGGAATTGTGATTATTTTAAGGTTATAAAACATTTCATCACGCATTTCAACGTTTTGCGTTCTGCTTGCAGCAATTTTAGTATCGGAAATTAATGACATATTGTCGCCAAACATAGCACCTCCGACGGTTGCACCTAATAATATTGCAGGGTTAAATCCCAGTGTTTGCGAGATTGAAACCGCAATAGGGACAATAGCGGCTATAGTACCGCAGGAAGTACCGATTGACAGAGATATCAAAGCGGAGATTATAAACAGACCGAGAACCATAAATTGCGTAGGTATAAAATGCTGAGCTATCATTACTGCTGCGTCAACTCCGCCAACTGCTTTTGCTGTAGCAGTAAAAGCACCTGCAAGTATAAAAATCAAACACATAATCATAATGTCTTTATTGCCCATGCCGAGTGCAAAAAGTTCAATTTTTTTGTTTAATTTTTCTTTGTGGTTAAGTATTAACGCAGTTGCAGAAGATATAATAAATGCAACTGTCATCGGAACTTTAGAAAAATCTCTGGTCCAAAGCGAAAATCCGAAATAAAAAATTACAAAAACAATAAAAGGTATAATTGCTTTAAAACTGGATTCTCTCCACTGCTCAAATTCTTGACTTTTCAATATTCAATACCTTTCCTAAATTTATTTGTTCAAGATTTATCATACTATAAATATAAATTAAAAATATTTTGTAATTTGCTTTATATAAAATTTTGTGCATAATATATAAGAGAGTGAAAAACTTTTCCAACTATTTAGAGGGAGTTAATTAGTTAGTAGATAAGTATAGTGTTAAGGAGAAAATTATGAAAAAGACTTTATCATTAGCAATTACTGCATTAATTTTAGGTTCATCTTTATTTAGTGCAGCTCAGGCACAAAAAGTTGCAGTAGTTGATGTTCAAGCAGTTGTTGCAAAATCAGCTCAAGTACAAGCACTTAAGAAAGAACAACAAACTAAAATGCAAGAACTTGACAAATGGCTTAAAACAGCACAAACAGACGTTCAAAAACAACAAACTAATGAAGGCAAAGAAAAATTGTTGAAAAAATACAACAATGAGTTTGCAAAGAAAAAAGAAGCCATCGCAAAAGAATATCAAACAAAATTAAAAGAAATTGATAAAAGCATAACAGGTACTATTGAAACTCAAGCTAAATTAAAAGGATATGATATGGTAGTATCTAAGAGCGTTGTAGTATTTGGCGGTGATGATATTACTGCGGAAGTACAAAAAGCTGTAAAATAGTTCTTTAAGTTTATCTAAAACTGAAAACGACATATAACTAATATTGTTATATGCCGTTTTATTTTTAAATCCTCCATTTGTTTGATTACAACCCCATGTAAATCAGTTAGACTTAGTATATAAAATTGCGGGGGAGATATGTCTAAATCGAATTTAAAGCTGAAACCAACAGAAAAGAACAACAATCTTAAAGTTGTAAAAAAAGATGCAATAAAAACCACAGCTTATAGTGATATTAATTTAAACAAGTGGAAAGAATATGAACACGTAAAAACGGATACACTTTGGGAATTCCCTACAAGACTCAAAGAGGGCGGTCATTCTAACGAATATCACGGTAATTATATCCCTCAAATTGCTCAGCAGATTTATGAAAGATATACAAAAAAAGATGATATCGTATTAGATTTGTTTTTTGGCTCCGGAACTTCCGGAATAGAAGCAATAAATATGCATAGACGCTGTATCGGTGTAGAATTAAAAGATGATTTGGCAGAATCCGTTTCCGAAAAGTTTACGCCAAAACAACTTGTTACCGATGTTAATATAATATGTGCAGACTCAGCAAGTGAACTTGCAAAAGAAAAAATTAAAGCAAGATTGGATATTATGGGCAGAAAGCAAGCACAACTTTTAATGCTTCATCCGCCATATGATGATATTATAAAGTTTTCGGATAAAAAAGAGGACTTGTCTAACTGTGCAACTACGGAAGAATTTTATGATTTGTTTGAAAAGGTTGCCAAAAACGGATACGATTTACTGGAAAAAGGCAGATTTGCTTGTCTTATTATAGGTGACAAGTATGCAAACTCACAGCATATCCCGCTTGGTTTTGAATGTATGGCAAGAATGAATAAACTCGGTTTTATTACTAAAGCCATAATTATTAAAGATATGCAAGGTAACGAAAGAGCAAAAGGAAAAACTGCAAATTTGTGGAGATACAGAGCTTTAGCAGGCGGTTTCTATATCTTTAAACATGAATATGTAATGGTATTCCAAAAAGTTTAGGATAGAAAACGAAATTATTTCTTTATCAATTGGCATTAGTGCCGGTTTCCAGTATGTTTTCACATTCGCTCAAAAACAAAAAGCGACCTCTTTGCATGAGAGGGGTTAACCTTCTTTTTGCTCTTTTACCATATTTATTTCCTTGCTTTTTAAAGATTCTTGCAAATCAACTATTCTTAAATGATTTTCAAGCATAGCTTGATTTCTTCCGTTATATGCAGGATCATAATTTTCATTTTTTTCTATTGCATCATTAAAAAATTCTATTGCTTCATCAAGCCGATTTTGAAGATAATAAACCATGCCCAAAAGCGTGTATTCAATTTCCTTATTTTTTGAATACTTTAAAGCCATTTTAAAATATCTTACTGCGGAATTAAATTTGCCTTCAAATTGTTTTATACACCCTAACCCTCTTAAAACAACAGCATTTTTCCTATCTGTTAAATACGCTTTAATAAGCGTGCGTCTTCCGGCTTCATAATCATATTTATCATACTCGGACTTAGCTTGTTTTATGAGCTTCAATAATATTATTTTGGCATTCATTCTGCGAAAAAACTCAGAGAGTTCGTTTAATTTTTTTATGTCTTCATTCATTTTATTGACCTGATTAAACGGTGTGCATTTTTTCAAAAATGCCCTTCTTTTGAACCCAAACTTCAACTTCCATTTTATTGCCTTCCTCGATTAATACATTTTTGAGCTCTTTAAAGTTGAGTTCTGATTTTTGAATGTCACAAAGCATAAACATTACAAAATGTCCTTGCATAAGAGTTTGTTTAATATCTTCTATATTAACTTTATATTTAGCCAAAATATTTGCAATATTTGCAACTATACCAACTTTATCCGTTCCTGATACTGTTATTATAATTTTATAGTCGTCCATTTTTACCTCAAAATTTTTATTCAAGATTATAAGCCTTAACAAAAGGAAAGTCTTGCAAAGTGTGCAAGACTCAAAAATATACATTTACCCCACTAACTTTATATCATATTAATAACATGTTTGTCAAGGGGGTGTGCAGAAAAAGTCGAAAAATGACAATTTTTCGAACTTTTTCAAACACGACCTAAAGTGTGTGAAATGCGGGTAGTGTGCGGGATATCAGACTACCCGCATTGAAACCGTTCTATGGAGATTGCGAGAAAAATTTTAATTTTTCCGCAAGCTCAAGTGGGTAATTTTTTTAT
>CADBTL010000083.1 GCA_902797575.1 uncultured bacterium | reverse complement strand
TACCAAACTGCTCCGCTTGTTGAAAAGGGGTAAAGGGGTAAATGAAGGGATGACGAAGCCTTACCAAACTGCTCCGCTTGTTGAAAAAGGGGTAAATGTGAGGAGGGTCTCTATAAAATTATCTTAAGCAGTAGTATCTCCGAGTGAGAAGCAGATTTATTTTTTCCTAATAATCTTTTGTTGTATAATTATTTCATTAAGTACTATTATGGAGAAAAAGATGAGTAAATATTTATTTGAAGTTGGTGTCGAAGAATTACCTTATAAATTTATACCTATGGCCATTGACCAATTAAATCAAGGTTTTGAAAAGTTTTTAAACGATAATAATATAAAATTTGGTAATGTAAAAGTAATGGCAACTCCACGTCGTTTGGCTGTAATTGTAGATGGCTTAGCAGCTTCTCAGCCTGATGTAGAAAAAGTTGTAAAAGGTCCAATTGCAAAAGTTGCATTCGATGAGCAAGGAAATCTTACAAAAGCTGGCGAAGGTTTTGCAAACAAAAACGGTGTGTCTAAATCAGATTTGTATGTGGAAGATAATTATGTTTTTGCAAAGATTTCTATTAAGGGTAAAAATACAAAAGATTTACTGCAGGAAAACGTACCTCAAATCTTTTCAAAATTACAAGGTCCTCACTTTATGAGATGGGGAGCGAATGACGTTAAATTCTCAAGACCTATAAGATGGGTTCTTTCTATATTGGATTCTGAAGAAGTTCCGATTAGAATTATAGACAAAGAGTCTTCCAATAAAACAAACGGTCACAGATTCTCAACACAAAATATTGTCATAAATAATCCTGATGAATACATTGGAAAGTTAAGAGATGCAAAAGTTATTGTTGATCAAGATGAACGTAAGGCTAGGATTTTGGAGCTTACTAAAATCGAAGCAGACAAATTAAATGCGGTTACTAAAATATCTGATGACTTATTGGAAGAAGTTACGTATATTGTAGAATATCCTGTAGCGGTTACTTGTGATTTCGACACGGCTTATCTTACAATACCTCAAGAAGTTGCTGTTACGGTGATGGAAACACATCAAAGATATTTTGCTCTTTATGAAAAATCCGGTAAATTAATCAATAAATTCGTTACTATAACTAATTATATAGGCAATGAGTTTGAAAATATTAAAGCCGGAAACTTAAGAGTTATCAAAGCTCGTCTTGATGATGCTGTGTTCTTTTTCAATGAAGACACTAAAAAACCTCTTGAATCATACGTTGAAAGCTTGAAAGGTATGACTTTCCAAAAAGGTATGGGTTCTGTTTATGATAAAACTCAAAGAATCATAAATCTTTCAGAGAAAATCTCTTCATATCTTGGAATTAACAAACCTTCAGTTAAGAGAACAGCCGAACTTTGTAAAGCAGACTTAGCAACCAATTTGGTATTTGAGTTTACTGAACTTCAAGGTTTTATCGGAGCTGATTACGCAAGAGTTTCAGGAGAAGAACAAGGAGTTCAAGACGGTATAAGAGAACACTACTTCCCGTTGAATGCAGATAGCGAAACCGCTCAAAGTATAGAAGGTCAAATTGTCGGTATTGCTGATAAAATTGATACAATTTGTGCAGTCTTTGCGGCCGGTAAAAAACCAACAGGTTCTTCTGACCCATTGGGAGTAAGAAGAGCAGCTTTAGGTATTATTAAAACAATTTTAGAGCATAACCTGAAACTTGATTTATCAAAAGTTATTGAAGATGCAATTGCACTTCTGCCTGTTAAAGCGGATATTAAATCTGATGTAGAGGAATTCTTTACTCAAAGATTAATAATATTCTTAAACTCTGATTATCAAAAGAATATTCTTGAAGCTTGCAGTTCAAAAAATCCATGCAAAGATTTATGCGACTATTTAAGCAGAGTAAAAGCAACTGCAAACTTGAATAACGAAAAATTATTGGAAAATGCTAACAGAGTATTAAGAATCCTGAAAGATGATACAAGCGTTTCTGTTAATGAAGCGTTATTCGTGGAACAAGCAGAAAAAGATTTGTTTAAATCTATTCAAGAAGTTAAGTTCGCCGGAAATTACGAACAGTATCTTAACGATTTAACTTCAATCAATGCAACAGTTACAAAATTCTTTGATGATGTTTTAGTAATGGATAAAGATGAAAAAATTAAAAACAATCGTTTAGCATTATTAAAAGATTTAAAAGAAAAATATGCATTGTTAACAGATTTTAGCAAATTATAAATTATGAAAATATTTACAAAAGCTCTTATATGTCTTGTATAAGAGCTTTTTTTGTTAAAACTAATCCTACCAATACATTATTGTATCAAGTATATAGTGCAAATTTAGAGCAAATTCAATTCTGCTTGTGTCTTTTACACCTTGTTTTTTCATCATTAACTTAAATGGAATTGACATTGCAATATTCTGCTTTTTTGAATACGAATAAACCTCACTACCATCGTACAAAATACCATCTTGTTATGTTTTTCCGCTATTTTTGGAAGTTTCTGTTTTTCATTTATCTCCTTTAATAAAAGAATTACAATATGTATCAGCATTATCTGTAGTTACAACAGCTTCTATTCTGTAGCTTCCGGCGCGATTTTTACAATTGCCATGTCTTCGGCATATTCACTGACTGTTTTATAATTTTTTGCACAAGAAAAATAAATTTATTCAGTTATGTAAAAAATTGTTAAAAATATGTCAATTTTAACAATGATTTTTACTTTATATATATGGTAGGTAATAGTTTTAGAAGGTAAATGTTATGTTGTATAAAATAATTTACAAAATTTTGAAGTACTTTAACAATTTTGGCTATGAAGCACAAATGGAAACAATAAATATTAAAAACTCAAATTTGCCAGAATTAACAAATAAAAACATAGTTTATCCGGAAAATAAAACTAAAAAAGAACTTAATATTTTATATGCTGAAATAAGAGAGTTACAAGCAATAAACAGAGAAAAAATTAATAAAAACAAACTTCGCTGCTCAGTAAAAATGTAAGATGCCCTAATTCATAAAAGAAATCTATAAAAATATATCAATTATCAGAAAATCAAAAATTAGTGTGAAGTGTGAACCAGCCTCTGTTAATAAAGGTTATTAATAACTATATTCCTCGCATACTCTTTTGAGTTTGCGGAAAAATTAAAATTTTCCCTGCAAACTCTGGGGAACGGTTTCAAGTCAGACTACGTGC
>CADBTL010000082.1 GCA_902797575.1 uncultured bacterium | reverse complement strand
GTGTGTAATATTTATATTCGTGATTTAATGTTAATATGGAGAGTTTGGCATGCCAAAAGTTAGTGTAATTATACCCGTATATAATGTTGAGAAGTATTTGAAAGAATGCTTGGATTCTGTTGTCAATCAAACTCTAAAAGACATTGAAATAATTTGCATTAATGATGGTTCGACAGATGGTTCATTAGATATCTTAAAAGAATATGCTAAAAAAGATAATAGAATAAAAATAATCAACAAAGAAAATGGAGGCTTATCATCTGCAAGAAATGAAGGATTAAAATGTGTTACTTCAAAATATTGTTATTTTTTAGATAGTGATGATTCTATCGAACCAAACTTACTAGAAACTGCTATTAATATTTTAAATAATAATCAAATTGATTATTATTGCTTTGGTTCAAAAGTATTTACAGAAAATGAAAAAGATTTAGTTCAATATACTGAATCTATTAATGGGGATTTGAAAATTAAATTTAATGGCATAACAAATGCGATTTTTGACATTGGTCAAAATCAAAATATTCACGTTTGGAATAAAGTTTTTAAGACATCTATTATAAAGAAAAATAATATAAGATTTATAGAAGGTCTTTTGTATGAGGATATTTTCTTTACTTGGTATTATTTCTTTTTATCAAACAGAATTTATTTTGAACCTCGTATATTCCACCATTATAGAGTTCATTCAAATTCAATAATGGAACAAGCCACTTTACATAAATCTTATGAGTCTGCAATTCCGTATTTGCTAAATTGGCATGAATTGTTTCTTGAAATTTCAAAAAATAAAAAATTGTTCAGCAAAAATTATAGAAATTTATTAATTCTTTTGAATAGTTATAAAAGAAGAGCTATAGAAATGGCTAATTCTGAAGACAAATCTCGAATTAAGGAATTGACAAAAACATATAAAAAAGAGTTAGACGAAGTATTCATAAAAGAATGTGGCTTAATTAAATTTTTATTAAGCAGCCAAAATATTTTTTGGATTAGAAATGGTTTAAAAGTTACGATTTGTTTTTGTGGATTGAAAATGAGATTCAAGCAGCACAAGTCAAATAAACTATTTATTAACAACATACCGGAGGGAAAATGAACAACGAAACACATAAAATTTTACCTGCATTTGAGGATAAGAATATCCCAATAGTATTTGCTACAGATATAAAATTTATTCCATATTTGGGTGTGGCCATCAAGTCTCTTATCTCAAATTCATCTTCTGATAATAATTATGATATTGTAATTTTATGTAATGACATAAATGAACTCAGACAAGAACAAATACGGTCTATGAAAAGAAAAAATATTTCCATTAGATTTTATAATATATCCGAGTTATTAAATGATTATAAAAATAATCTGTATTTAAGGGCCAATTATTCAAATGCTATATATTATCGTTTTTTCATTCCACAACTTTTTGTAAAGTACAACAAAATTATATATCTAGATAGCGATTTAATAATTAATTGTGATATTGCAGAAGTATATAATATTAATTTAAATAATGCATTTATTGGTGCAGTAAAAGATTTACCTCGGTTAAGACAAGGAGATTATTATAATAATTTTATAACAGAAAAAATTGGCATTGATTGTAATAAATACTTTAATTCTGGCGTACTATTATTTAATCTTGAAAAATTAGATAAAGAAAAATTTTTTAATACTTGTATAAATATATTAAATATACTAAAAGAACCATTTTTCCCTGACCAAGATGTTTTTAATTATATATTTAAAAATAGTGTTTTGTACTTGGACAATAAATACAACGTAAGTTGGAATTGCATACATTTTTGGAAGGATAGTAAAAAGACTTTACCACCAGAAACATACAACAAGTATGTAGAAAATTTAAAACATCCTAAAATATTTCACTATGCTGGGGAATATAAACCTTGGAAACAACCAGAGTTGCTTTATTCAGAATATTTTTGGCAATATGCAAGACAAACATCCTTCTATGAAGAAATTATATATTTGAATACTAAAATAATTCCGAATACAAGAAACATTATTAGAAATGCAGTATATAGACATAAAATATATGCTCAATATTTAAAATGCAGAATATTAAAGTTTCTTACCTTTGGGGATGTTAAACAACACTACAGTGAAAAAACATCAAAATTAAAAAAACAAGTAAGGGATTATCGTAATACGTTAAAAATTTGATATTTTAAACAAGGAGTAAAAATGCATCAAAATATAAATGTTATAATAGCGGCCGATAATAATTACTCATTACAATGCGCTACAACTATTGTATCAATAATAAAAAATACCGCAAGTAAGGTTGTTTTCTATATCTTAGACGGTAATATATCTTCAAAAAACAAAAAGAAAATATTAAAATTTGAAGAACAACATGATTGTAAAATAAAATTTTGCGATATGTCGACTTTAAAAATGCCGAATTTTCCGTTAAATAGACAATGGATTTCATTAGCAACATACTATAGATTATTTTTACTCGATGTAATTCCTCAAGCAATAGAAAAAGCAATATATTTAGATTGCGATATTATCGCAGAAGGAGATATAAGAGAACTATGGGATTATGATATATCAAATTATGCAGCCGCAGTTTGTGAGGATAATGATAGTATAAAACATTCTAAACGATTACATTTGTCTGATACACATACATACTTTAATGCAGGAGTTTTATTATTAAATTTAACTTATTTGAGGCAAAGCAAATTTAAAGAAATGGCCTTTGAATATTTTAACAAGAATTCTAGCATAATTACAATGCAAGATCAAGATATATTAAATGGAATATGGGAAAACAAATGTTTGTTATTACCCAAAAAGTATAATGCTGATACCACTCTTTATAGACTTAAATTGTGTCCTTATAACAATTATAAACCTGATGAAATAGAAGAAGCAAGAAGAAAACCTATATTAATACACTATACTGGTTCAGATAAGCCTTGGCTATATTATTCTACCCATCCAATGAGAGAAAGATATTATTATTACTTTAAATATACATTTTTTAAATATCAAAAATTCAAATTAGATTTGATAAAAATTCTTCAAATATTTATTCATTATCAAGAGCATAATAATCAAAAATTTATATCCATTATGGGGGTTAAAATATACGAGAGTAAACATACTCCTATTGAACAAATTTTTTCAATTAAAAACTCAAGTGATAAAAAACATAAAATAATTACTTTATTTGGTATAAAGTTAAAGATTCCGAGAAAATTATTTTTAAAAATGTATAATAAATTGCCTGTAGTACGAAATAGAATAGTTTTTGATAATTTTAATGGTATAGGGTATGGTTGCAGTCCAAAATATATAGCAGAGGAAATTTTAAGACAAAATTTACCTTATGAGTTAATTTGGCTAGTAAAAGATACAACTATAAATAATATACCTAAAGGTATTACACCTGTGTGTTTCAATTCAAATGAAGCTTTTAAATGTCTATCGAGTGCAAAATTTATAATTGCAAATTGTAGAAGAAATTATTTCATAGATAAAGGTTTCATTAAAAAGGATAATCAATATTATATACAGACATGGCATGGTTGCCTTGCATTTAAAAGAATTGAAAAAGATATAGAACATAATAAAACTTATGAAAACTATTTAAAAGTTGCAAAAATAGATTCTAAATATATAGATTTTTTATTATCTCCAAGTGAGTTTGATACTAAAATATTAAAAAATTGTTTTTATTATGACGGTCAATTTTTGGAAGTCGGTTATCCTCGTAATGATTTGTTTTTCTATAATAACGAAGAAAAAAATAAAATTATAACTAAAGTATATAAAACACTAAACATTTCTAAAAATAAAAAAATCGTATTATATGCACCGACATTTAGAGATAGTAAAAATTTAGATGTTTATATGCTAAATAATGAAAAATTAATTCATACTTTAAATAATAAATATAAAGAAGATTTTGTACTTGTTACTAGATTACATCCTAATATCCAATATAAAACAAATGAGATGTCTGCATTATTCCCTAACGCCATAAATGCATCTTCTTATGATGATATTCAAGAACTTTTATTGGCGACAGATGTACTAATTACAGATTATTCAAGTTGTATTTTTGATTTTTGCTTAGGTTTAAAACCTGCATTTGTATTTGCAAAAGATATAAAAGAATATGAGCAAGAACGAGGATTTTATCTTGATATTCATAGTATGCCATTTCCTATTGCTCAAACAGAAGAAGAATTGTTTTATAATATATCAAATTTAGATGAAAATAAATACAAAACCGAATTGGAAAAATTTTTGAATAAAAGAGGCAGTTTTGATAACGGAAATGCATCAAAAAATATAGTGGAAATAATCAAAAAGCGTATTAAGGAATAATTCATGAAACGAGTAATTACATACGGAACATATGACGTTCTTCATTTTGGACATATTAATCTATTAAAAAGAGCAAAAGCACTTGGAGATTATCTTATTGTTGCTTTATCAAGTGATGAATTTAATGCAATCAAAAATAAAAAATCATACTACACGTATGAACAACGTAAAACAATTTTGGAAGCATGCCGTTATGTAGACTTGGTTATTCCTGAAAATAATTGGGAACAGAAACTCTCTGACATACAAGAATACAAAATTGATACTTTTGTCATGGGAGATGATTGGGCAGGAAAATTCGACTTTCTTAAACCGTATTGTGAAGTTATATACCTGCCGCGAACACCTGATGTTTCTTCTACTGAAACTAAGAAGTATTTAATGAATAAATAAAAAATATCAAATTGCTATTGATAGTAAATTTTGAAGCTATAGCAATCGTTATGTTATGTAAAATTACTGGTTTTGTTTTAAAATCTTCTTAACAATTCTTAATATTTCTCTTAAAAAAGGCAATTTTTTATAATTTAATGACTTTATATATATACAGGATATCAGTTCAATAAAATATAAAGGAGAAATATATGGCAAGAGTTTTAATTTCAATGCCTGAAGAATTCTTAGACAAAATTGATCAGGTTGCAGATGGCGAAAATCGTACACGTTCAGAACTTATTAGAGAGGCTCTGAGAAGTTACATGTACAAAAGCAGAATTAAATCCAACACAATGGCTACTAAAAATGCCGCAATTCTGGAAGCTCTTTTAGATTAAATCCAATCTAAATTGCTTTTGCGGGAAGCTTGGGAAAAGACGGTATTTGAAAAATTCATCTATCGTTTATGTGCGGAGACACAAAATTCCGCCGGATTAAAAAGGAAAAATAGGGAAAAATTAATAAAAACCGTTCTTAAGTGAACGGTTTTTTATTGAAAATTTATAAACTACCGCCATGCGGATGAGCGGTTTCGTAAACATCTTTCATATGTTTCATTGATACATGTGTATATATTTGCGTATTTGAGATTCCGGCATGGCCTAATAGTTCTTGAACAACTCTCAAATCGGCTCCGTTTTCTATAAGTTTTGTAGCAAAGCTATGTCTAAAAACGTGAGGTGTAACTTTTTTCGGTAATTCTATTTTTTCTACAGTATCATTGATTACTTTTCTTATCGTCTTATTCTGAAGTCTATATCCTGTATTATTGATAAACAAAGGAGAATCTTCATTTTTATCAGGAGTTTTGTATTCAGGAGCAGTAATAAGCCCTCTAACAGAATCTATGTACTGTTTTAAGTATTCTTTTGCACGATTTGACATTAAGACAATACGCTCTTTAGCTCCTTTTCCAAAAACCCTAATTTCGTTTTCTTCAAGATTTATATCTCCAAAATTTAAATTACTTAATTCGGAAACTCGCATGCCGGTTGCCCACAGTAATTCCAAAATAACTCTGTTCCTAAAACCGGCAGGAGTGTCTATTTTTACATTGTTTAAAATTTGTTCAACTTCATCAGGTGTCAAAAATTTTGGAAGCGGTTTGGGACGCTTAGGAGCTGACAATGATAATGCCGGATTTGAATCAACATACTTTTCTCTAAATAAAAATTTATAAAAAGTTCTTATTGATGCAATTTTTCTTGCAATAGTTGTCTTTTTATAATCAAATCTTTGAATAAAATGCAAGTACTCTCTTAGTTTATCAAAATTAACCTCTAAACAACTTTCACCATTCAACCATAATATATAGCTCACAATATCAGAGCAGTAAGCGGTTGTGGTGTGTTCGGAAAAGTTCTTTTCAACACTCAGATATGTCTTGAATTCCTCTATATACTGTTTATCTTGTTCATTCATTTTCTATAGACCAACAAACTTAAGTTGTGTAACGATAAGATTTACTTTCTATCTCAAGTATTATACAATATCTGTAATAAAAAAAAAAGCTGAATTATGAATATATTTAAGACATTCGAAACATATCTAAAAGAACCCCTGAGTATTTTGCGGGAAAATTTTATACAAATTGTAAGCCTTCAAACAGGGAACATTTTTGAACAAAAGCCTTCTATTAATGTAAATTTGTTAAAAAATAAATCACAAATTACAGTCGTTAACAATGAAAAATTGTACAATTTGCTATCATTGGTTAATCTTAGAGCCAGAAAAAAAGCTGAAGAAAAAATGTTAGAAGAACAAAAGAATAATAGCGAAAAAGAGGATTTAAAAAATGAATCAGCTTAATGCAAAATTTGTAATAAGCGCAGAGAAGTTGTCTCAATGTCCTGATTTTGAGTTACCGGAATTTCCGCTTTTAGGACGTTCTAATGTGGGAAAATCTTCTTTTATAAATGCAATTGCCAACAACAAAAAACTTGCAAAAACATCTAATACTCCCGGTAAAACAAGGCTTATCAATTTTTTTAACTTTCAGGATTTATTTATGATTGCAGATTTACCCGGATACGGATATGCAAAAGTTTCGCATGAATCGCAAGCAAAATGGCAAAAATATCTTGAAGAGTACCTGCTAAAGAGGAAACAAATAAAATCACTGATTCAATTTATAGATGCAAGGCATGACATTCAAAAAAATGACTATCAAATGCGTGAATGGGTGGAATCATATAATTTACCGATTCTTACAATTGTAACAAAAATCGATTACATTCCAAAAGGGAAAAGAACGCAAGTATTGTCAAAAATAAGCAAAGAGTTAGCTGGTGAAGTGTTACCGTTTAGTGCTATTGATAGATATTATTGTGACAAAACTATTGATTATATAGTAAATTTATCTAAATAATGTTATAATGGTTAAAAAATTTTTAGAAGGGATTAAAGTGTTTAAAGAAGCAAATAAAGAAAATTTATGTCAAGTATCATTAACGGGCATCCGTTCTCTTATATTATTGGGATTATTAGTTGATAAACCGAGATCTTTGAGTGAAATAAGAGAAGAATTTATAAAATATAATATAATGGAAGATTATCACTCTGATGACATTTTACGCATTGACTTGAATACTTTGCGCACGTTTGGATGTGAAATCTCAAGAGCGGATAAAAGAACAAACAATAAATTTGTTCTTACAAAACATCCCTTTACTTGCAATATAGCAACTGAAGAATTACATATTTTAAAACGAGCTTTTAACAGAATAAAACAAAATCTTGATTTAAAAGCGTTGCTGCAATTTGATGCATTATTTACTAAGCTTGCAGATAATATATTCGATAAAGAATTAAAAGAAGAATTATTAGGTATATCCCCTTTAAAGCACTATAACTTAGATATAATTAAAGAATTGCAGGAAGATTGTAAAAGTAATAAAATCATAAAATTTATTTATAAATCTCCGACATCAGATAAAGAAACAGAAAAAAACATTCAGGGAAATGATATCATTATGAAAAATGATAAAATTTATATTCAAGGTTTTGATATAAATTTTCAAAAAGCAGTTTCTTTAAATGTTGACAGAATAAAGTCAATTATCTCCAAAAAGGATAATGATAATAACAATATTGTCGAAAAAATAACTGTAAAATTTAAACTAAAAAAATTCAATGTTCAAGGACTTGATGACAATGAAAACATTATTAACGGTACTCCTAATGACGGATATTTAATAGAGGGAAAATATCACAATGAATTTTTAGCATATCAGAGAATTTTATCTTTTGGCTCTGATTGCACAGTATTAGAGCCTGAAAATTTTAAACAAGAAATTATCGAGAAATTAAAAAGAATGAGGAATATATATAATGGGTAAAATATCTCAAAAGAAGAATTTGTCGTCTATGCAAGTTTTAAAAACTTTGCAGCTATTATTGCAAGGTGATTATTCTATGGGAGAACTTGTCCAAAGACTTAATGCAGATGAACAGGGGGGTGTTTTTAACAATAGTGTTATTAGCAAATATATAAATACATGCAGGTATATAGGTATTAAAATACCTAAAATACAGGGTAAGTACTACGTTGCAAATTTACCTTTCGGTTTTCAGTTTGATGAGCATGATATGAATGCAATTAAAACATTGCAGTTTGTTATTAAAAATAATTTTACTAATAAAAGTTTAGCCATATTTAATAACCTCGTTTCAAAATTAAGCAGATTTTCTCGTCGTGAAATTACAACTGTCGAAAAAGAAAATTATATATTTTCATACGAATTATTTGAACGTGCGATTGCTAAAAAGGTAAAAATGAAGCTTTTGTTTAAAAATAGAGCAGAACTCGAATGTATACCAATGCAAATTACGCATGAAGGAAATAAAACCTATTTTGTAGTTTATAAAAATAGAGTCCGAACAATTGATACACAACGTCTTGCCGGAATTGAATTATTGGGAGAAAAGTTTGTTGACCCATTTGACGGTAATCAGGTTACTATTTATAAATTAAGAGGAGATTTAGCTAAAAGATATCAAGCAAGAGAACACGAATCAATTGAAAAAAATCCTGACGGAACTATAACTGTAACAAATAGAAATGAGCATAAAGATATTCTTTTATCACGTCTTATGAGATATGAAGATTTATGCGAAATTCTTAAGCCTAAAATATATAGAGATGAATTTATACAAAAGCTTAATGACACATTAAATAATTACGGAATATAATAAAATGCTGCTTGCGATTGATATAGGGAATACAAATGTTACAATTGGTTTATTCGAAAAGAATAGCTTGATTTATAAAAACAATATACACACAGATATCAATTATGATTATAAGCAAGATTTATCTATTTTGTATACAAGCTACAGCTTTTGTGATTGTATTATATCATCTGTTGTAGATGAAATTACAAATATTATAGCAGAAGCTGTCAATGCAATAATAGGTAAAACACCGGCTGTTGTTTCTTCAGGCATGAATTTAGACCTTGTAATTAAAGCAGAAAACCCTGCAAAAATAGGATGTGATAGATTAGTTAATGCTTATGCAGCAAAAAAATTGTACTCTACCCCTGCAATTGTAATCGATGCCGGAACAGCAACCACTTTTGATATCATTAATGAAAATGGTGATTTTATTGGAGGCCTTATTATGCCGGGGATAAATACACAATTAAAATCTCTAAGTTCTAATACATCCAAACTTCCTGAATTAAATTTATCAGATTTTACAACAAATACTAAAATTATAAATACAGAAACCTCTAAAGCAATTCTATCAGGTGTTGTTAACGGACATACAAGAGCGATAGAAGGATTAATTACAGATTGCAGGCAAGAGCTTAAGCAAACTCCTATAACAATTCTTACCGGCGGAAACGCTAATATTATTTCTAAATGTAATAAATATACAGAATTTGACTACATAAATATTGATTTAACTTTAATAGGATTAAATCTGATATTTAATCATATTACAAATTGAATGTACGTGATTTATAACTCAAACTATACAGTAATGGGTTAAGATGCACTTTCTCCACATTTTCCCACTACTGTCTGAGAAAAAATTAAATAAATTGTTAAACATTAAGAGTGTGCGGAAAAAGTCGAAAGGGGTAAAGGGGTAAATGAGGGATGACGGAGCTTCGTTAAGCTACTCCGCCTGTTGAAAAAGGGGGTAAATGAGGGATGACGGAGCTTCGTCAAGTTACTCCGCCTGTTGAAAAAGGGGGTAAATGAGGGATGACGGAGCCTCTTCATCTTTCTTTACTCCTTTACCCATTTATCCCTTTACCCCCCCCCTTGACGGGCATGGTATAATATAACCATGAAGAAAAGAACACTGGCTGCCCTGCTGATAAGCGTTGCTTTATTGGGTATTATAAACATAGATGTGTATGCACATTCCGCACATGATGAGCATGCAGAATTATTTAAAACCGTTATTGTAAAAGACGGCTCGAATTTAAATATGGTTGAATGCGTTGCTCTTGCATTCAGAAATAGTCCTAATATTAAACGCAAAAAGTATGAGTTAGATTTAGCAAAAAGTAATTTAGGAAGAGCAAAATCTGCCTTCTTTCCTGTAATAGGTGCTGGAGTCGGATTCCATAATGAAAATAACTCTAATTCAACTGCTTATAATAAATACTACAGAGAACTTCCGAATGTTGGCGTTACTGTTAATCAACTCGTTTGGGATTTTGGTAAATCAATTGCAAATATAAAGATGGAAGAATTTTATAAAATTGGTGCTGAATATGAGTTTATGGATAGTTTGTGTTCAACATTGTTTGATGTAAAAGAAAAATATTATGAAGTCTTAAAAGCACAGGCGTTAGTTACTATTGCAGAAGATAATGTGGTTATTTGTAAAAAATATCTTAAAATTGCTAAAGGTACACCGGATAAAACAACTGCAAAAGTGCAGTTGAGCAAAGCTCTTTTTGAGTTAGCATATGCAAAAACAGTACTTAAAAATGCTAAAGTTAACTTAAGTAATGCAATGTTTATTGAAAATACACCAAATTATAATATTGTAAATACGCAAACCTTTGCTTATGACCATGATTATGGATATGAAGGAAAAAAAATGCCGCCAAAATTTGTTCCGCATGAATTTGCTTTTCCAAAAGATAAAATTATGGATATTGCATATGCAAGCAGTCCGGATTTAAGAGTATTGGAATCAACAAGAAAAGCAATGGAGCAAGCTTTAAAGTATGTTAAAAGAACCTATCTTCCCGAATTATCAGCAAATGTAGGATACGGTTATAACAATTCAACAGAAGCTTCAAATAACAGTTTACAAGTCGGAGTAAATCTCACAACCGATATAAATTTAATGGATTTGAAACATTCTATAAAAGGTGCTGATGCACAACTAAAACTGGCAGATAATGAAATTAAATTGTTTAAAAAAGATTTATACTTTGAAGTTCAAAGAGCATTTAATAATGTAGAATTTGCTGCTGATGACGTTCCTTATGCACAGAATACAGCAACTCAAGCTTTAGATAATATTAATACTGTAGAAAAATTATATGAAAGTGGGGTATTAAATTACGTGGCACTGCAAGAAGCTCGAAAAGATTATATTACTTCTATGCAAAACTATATTACAAGTTTACATTTTTATAACAAATCATTAATACAAGTTGAAGAAGCAATGCATTATCATCTTGTTGACATTCACCATAAAACTCAGCATGCAATGATGGAACATTCCGATGAGCTTATTGAGCATTTAAACGAAGCGCTTAATTGTGATGAAAAGGAAACAAAACCAAAGCACTTTTGGAGGAAAAAAAGTGAGAATTTATAATTTAGCATTTTACATGTTTACAGAGAATTGGCTTCTTTCGGCACCAGTTTTTGAATTTCTTTATTTTGACTGTCCCAAATCGTAATAGAAGATTTATTACCGTCTTTGTATTCTGTTGTATAAGAATTCTTAACTTTTAAGTCAGAAGTATATACTGTTTCTTTTGTCTTTATGCCGTCTGAATACTCTCCGTATACAGCGCCGCTTTCATTAGGTTTATCCGCATTATAATATGTAAAACGTTTTATATCAGCTCCGTCATAAGTAGCAGAAACATTTATTTTTGTGTTTCCGTTTTTATCATATACAAGGTGTTCTACTCTCAAATTTGCACTATCATCTAAAGTTTCTTTTCTAATTGAAATAGGGTGACCTTGTCCGTCTTTCATTTCATACTTGATTGGTTCTTTTTCGTCATAATTCCATATCTCAACAAAATCAACATCTCCGTCAGAATTATATTTAGTATGTCTTATTGGTTTTTTAGAAACTTTATCATATTCCCAAATATCATTATTTGAATCTTTGATAGTATCATTGTATCCGAGAGTAGTTTTTACTTGATGTCCATTTATTAATGAAATCTCTATAAATTCAATATTGTGTCTTATATTGGCAGAATTATCAGTTATAATAAATAATTTATCTCCATATTTTTTAGCCATGTATATATTGCTTAAATTTGACAATTTTTCTACATTTCCGCGCACAAATTCTGGAACGTCAGATAACTCCGCAATAACAGATAACGGCAATGACGAACTCGAAACATTATTGTATAAATTTGTCCTCTTTTCAATATTGACATCTTTTTGAACAGAATTTTGCAGCACTTTAGTTTTTGTTTGAATATCGTATTTTTTTTCAGTTACTTCTTGTTTTTTTTCTGAAGATAATTGCTGCTCTTGTTCTGTTTTTTGTGGTTGTTGAATTTGTTCCTTAACATCTGTTTTAGTCTTTTTTATATTACCAAAATGAAACAATCCATATGCACAAAAAGCTGCTGTACAAACAGCTAATATACACGCAACAATTTTTTTCTTTTCCATAATTCGTCTCCGTAACTATACTTAATATTATAAGCATGTTTCTGGTTTTAATCAATCTTTTTATGTTAGAATCAATTTATGGATATTATCGATGTTTTGTATGGAAAAGTAATAGTTTCTTCTCAAGCCATGCCTGATGAGCCGTTTTATGACAAAATTTGTATGACTGCAATGATACAGTCCGTTATTAACGGTGGGGCTTTAGCTTTACGCGTAGCTGGAGCCAGAGATGTTAAAATTGCAAAAAGTTTTAACGTACCTGTTATTGGGCTTACAAAACCTGATAAGTTGCCTGAGAATTGGAAAGAAGTTGTTTATATTACTCCAACCTTAAAAGAAGTTCGTGAACTTATTGATGCAGGTGCCGACATAATAGCGTTTGACGGAACTTCTCGTACACGCCCGAATGGGTGTAGATTGGAAGATATAATTTATGAAATTCATAAAGCAAATAAGATTGCAATGGCAGATATTTCAACTTTTGGAGAAGCTATAAACTGTACTAATATTGGAGCTGATATTATTTCCACAACGCTATCCGGTTACACTATTGAATCAAATAATAATCTGGAAGAACCGGACTTTGAGTTGTTAGAGAAGCTGAAAAAAACTATTAATAAGCCGGTAATATTAGAAGGTAGGATATGGGAACCCTCACAAGTAAAAAAAGCATTCTTGCTTGGTGCTCACAGTGTTGTAATAGGTTCAGCCATAACAAGACCACAATTAATTACAAAACGTTTTATTGAATACAATAAATTTTAGGTAGGTATTTATGAAAAAAGCTTTAGCATTTGATATTGGCGGAACAAAAATATATAGTACATTGGTAAACGAAAAAGGTGATGTAATCAGTGAGGTAGAAAAATTTTCTACGCCAGCAACTATAGTGGGTATAGAAAACATACTAAGAGAGCACATACGTAAATTTGAAGACAAGGCGGATGTCATTGCAATTGCAACTGCGGGTGCGGTAAACAACACCAATACTGCAGTTATTGGTTCAACAGGAAATCTTGTTCAAGGATATAGTACTATTAATTTTCAGAATTTTAGTAACAAAAAAGTATTTCTTGAAAATGACGCTAATGCTGCTGCTTGGGCCGAATATAAGATAGGTGCATCAAAAAACACTGCTCTATCAATTATGTTAACATTAGGTACAGGTGTCGGAGGTGGAATTATTATTAATGATAAGTTGTTAAAAGGTAAATCAGGAGCGGCTGGAGAAATGCACTTTAAAATGTATAATGATAAAAGAAGAAAATGCTCTTGCGGCAGCTGGGATTGCTTTGAAATATATGCTTCAGGTACAGCTTTAAAAATCGATGCCGAGGAAGCTTTAAATAATAAAAATGTAACAACTTATGATGTCATAAACGGTGTAAAAAACGGTAATGAAAAAATGATTGGTATACTAAATCGTTGGCAAAATGATATAATATCAGGAATAAAAGGACTGGTGAATATATTTGATCCTGAATGTATAGTGTTATCAGGTTCAATGGCAGAATTTGTTGATATAAAAAAAGTAGAAAATGAAGTTAATTCTGATATTGTAACATCACCTACATCAATCAGACTTGCAACTGCAGGAAACTATGCAGGTATGATTGGCGTATCATTATTAGCTTTAAGTAGGATAAATAATGGGTAAATCAAAACGTAGAAGTTTAAAAAACGGAATTAATGATAAATTCCCGTATATGACAAGAGAATCAGCCCTTAACTCTGTAGTTGAAGAGCTTGCGCATGGTAATAATGTAATAGATACAATTACATTATTTGGTTTGACAGCAGAAGAACTACTTGAAGCCGGTGCTGCTTATGAAGACGTAGCGGCTCTCGGAGCTTTGATTAACTAAGTTCTGTTAATTTATATTTTTAAAGTAACTGTTTTTTATAATTATAATAATAATTCCAAGCACCCCAATATTTATAAAAATGTCAGAAATATTAAAAACAGGAAAATCTATAAAATTAAGCTTAATAAAGTCTCTGACAAATCCAAAATAAATTCTTTCCGCCATATTATTAAATATACCTGATATGAGCAATGCTGCAAAAAATAGACCAAATGTAGAATGTTTATCAATGTGTTTTACAAAATATATGAACATGGCAATAATTGCAGAAAGAGAGAAGGTTATTAGGAATAACTTGTGGCCTTCAAATATATTAAAAGCAGCTCCTTGATTTTGAATATAAACAATATTAAAAATAGGATTATCAATAAATTCATTACCGCTAACAATAATTAATTCAGATAAGTATCCGTTAAATAGAATAAAAAAAACGATAGATAATAATAAGTATAAGATCTTACTTCTTTTGGTCATTATTTGCCTCAGACAGCTCTTTATTAACAACATTTACTCTAATTATTTGATATCCGAATCCGGTTAGACTCAATTTTATACTTAAATCTTTTATATCTGCTTTTGTTAAACCTATAGATGCAACAACGTATTCGTTTGCACCATCTGAGTTGGCAATAAATAATCTTTCTAAAATATTATCCTCCGGCAATTTTCGAAAAACTTCTTTAGGTTGTTTTTGCGGATATTCTACTTTATCTCTTGCTATTGATGCTATTGCAAAAGTATCTTTTGGCGGTGCAAATTCTAATGACGCAGTATATTCGTATCCGGAAGTCACCTCTTTAGGTGCTGTTAGCTTGATATCTAAGTTTGCAGCTTCTCCATAAAGCATTGATGTAACTTCATCTAAAATTTTGTCGGACGTTACTTTCCATTTACCATTGATTTTTTTTAAGTAATATATGCTATTTGCTTCGCTATTTAAAACTCCAGTCATTTTTTTTGTTACAGGTATGTCAGCTCGCGAAGTTTCAATTACCTCTACTTTTGCAATTCCGTTAGGTTCAAATTCAATACTTTTTATTTTTATACCGTATTTAATATTGTCATAGTTCTGCCATAAATCTTTTACTAATCTGGAATAAACTTCTAAATCGTAACCGTCACCATTTTTGTATTCAGTATCATATGTAGATATAAATTTTTCAAAATTTAACTTATTAGCGTACTTAATTTGTGAATTCAGCAAAGATATAACTCCGCGTTCATTATTATTAAACAGACGCAAATTGAATAATTTGTTCTCTGCGAAAGCAGAATTTGTTAATATTAAAAATAACAAAGAAATAGCTAAAAATTTTTTCATAAGTTGATTATACATGAAATTATGTAAAACTTGAATAATATAAATAAATGACTTACTTTTTTTTAACTGCTATGTTATAATTAAAAAAAATGAGGATATATACTAATTATGCCAAATATTGACATTGATTCAGAATTTTTAAATCTTTTTTTTGGTATAACCAATGCTAAAATCCCTGCTGAAGTAGATGTACATGATTTGAAGTCACAGCTTATTGATATTATCGATATTATTCGAGAATTAAATGTGAATGCAAAAAAGCCTTTTAAAAGCGTAGCTCTGGGAAATATAGACGAAACTGAAGAAGAAGAAAAAGGTCCTGCAATTTTAGTAGTAGATGACTTAGGTGTAATAACATATCAATTAAAAGTCTTGTTGTCTAAGTTAGAGTTGGATGTTGATTGTTCTCAAGAGATATACGATGCCGTAAACAAGTACAAAAAACGTCATTATGACTACGTGGTTATGGATTTATTTATACCTACTGAAAGAGAAGGTTTTATTTTGTTGACAGAACTTCAGAAATTAGCTCTAGCATCCAACACAAAAACTGTGATTGGTGTAATAACTGCATCATCAAGAAAAGAAATTGAGCAGCAGTGCAAAGCTCGAGGGGCAGACTTTTTCTTAGAAAAAAATAATGAATGGCAAGCAAAATTGTTAAATATTATGAGTGGGTATATATCAGCAGAACAAAATGTTGAGGATATTTAAAAAGAATGGAACAAAAATCTGTTTTTTCTGTGCTATCTCCGATAATGGCAGGCCCTTCAAGTTCTCACACAGCCGGAGCTGTAAGATTAGGTTTAATGGCTCGAAATATTTATGCAAAAGATTTTAGCAATGTACGATTTATATTATATAATTCATTTGCAACTACCGGTTTCGGGCATGGTACTGACAAAGGTCTTTTAGCCGGACTTTGCGGATATAATGTTGATGATAAGGATATCAAGAATATTTTTAACATTGTAGATAATAATAAATATGCATACGAATACAAGCAAGATATCTCACGGCATCCAAATTCTGTAGATATAATAATTGATAATGAAATGTTTATATCAGGAGATTCTATAGGTGCAGGTGAAATTCGAATCAATAGTATAAACGGTTTTTCTACAAATATTGATGGTACGTATGATACACTTATTCTGATGTATAAAGACAAGCCCGGCATGATATCAGTTGTGAGTAATATTATTCAAAAACAAAACGTTAATATTGCGTCTTTGCATTGTGACAGAACCTCCAAAGGAGGAACTGCATCTATGTGTCTTTCACTCGATATCCCAATAGGCGATGACATTGTGGAACAAATAAAACAAATAAAAGATGTATTTTATGCAGTAAACATAAGAAAGTTAAAATAATGACAATTCTATCTTTTAATGAACTAATTAAAACTTGTAAGAAAAATAATAAAGCTATATACCAGATAATACAAGAAGAGGAAGCTAACCTTTCAGAAATAAGTATAGATACAGTAAGGTTAAAAACGCTGGAAAATCTTATAGCAATGAAAGATGCTATAAAAAACGGTTTGAATTCTTCGGAAAAATCTATCAGTAATTGGTGCGGAGATGATTGCCGCAAGCTCCAAGATATTTATTCAAAACGTCATTCATTATTTGGTAATGTTTTTGAAAAAATTATTACATATGCTCTTGCCACAACTGAAGAGAATTTGCGTATGGGAAGAATAGTCGCATGCCCCACAGCCGGTTCTTGCGGTATCGTTCCTTCTGTTATTATAGCAACTTCAGAAGAAAAAAATATTCCGGAAATAAAACAAATTGACGGTTTATTGACAGCTGGTGCAGTTGGCTTAATAATATCTCAAAAAGTTCAACTAGCAGGTGCAGTCGGCGGTTGCCAAAACGAATGCGGTGTCGCATCAGCAATGGCTGCTTCGGCTTTAACAGAGATGCTTGGTGGAACCTGCAATGAAATTATTCAGGCAGCAGCGCTGGCATTAAAAAATATTCTAGGACTTACTTGTGATCCTGTGTGTGGCATGGTGGAAGTTCCTTGCATAAAACGAAATGCATTTCTTGCGGTACATGCCGTTACTGCATGTGAATTAGCTTTATGTGGTGTAGAAAGTAAAATTCCGATAGATGAAATCGTAGATACCCTAAAAATTACAGGACAATTAATGTCTCCACTTTTAAAAGAAACTGCTCAAGGTGGGCTTGCAAAAACTAAAACAGCTGTTGAGTTGGAAAAAAATATTTACAGACATTAAAATCATAAAGACAGATGTATATTTTATATTACCTATCATATATATAATATATAGGTATAGACTTAATGTTATATTTCATGTAGCATGAATCTAGCAATGGAAGTCTGACAAAATCACAAAAGGGAATCTCATTGTAGTCGTCCTGTAAAACAAT
>CADBTL010000081.1 GCA_902797575.1 uncultured bacterium | reverse complement strand
TTCCTCTACCAACGGGAGAGGTGAAGCCGTATACGATACGAAGTGAGTATTACGGATTCGGTAAGGGGTTAAAAACAAATCACTTCTAAATGCATAAACTTATTAGCTTACACGCTTATTGAAAAAAGAACAATGTCTTACAAAAATGACGGATACCTTGTAATAGCAAACAGATTCGGCTCAGCTTCCTCTGATGCCAAAGTTATGCTGTATGAAACTTACGATAGATTAAGAGATTTAACTGTTGCAGGTTCTGCAGGCGCAGGAACAGGATTTGAAGCAGCAGGCGGATTCTTATATCAGCTTGCAAGTCTTTTTGCACCATCTGCGTTTATGCCGGCATTAGGCGGAACTCAAAATATGAATATTCCGGGAACTTCATATTGGAATAAATATACCGGAGGTAATGGTGCAGGAACAGGAACTTATTCTTCTTTTGGTGTAAATTCATTAGGTAACTATTCAGGTTTCCCAAGCGGCTTTGCCGCAAACTTCGGCTACCGTTCAAGCGGTTTTGCGACAGGCGGTGCCTCCTCTATAGGAGATTTACTTACAGGTGTAGGCTCTTCTAACGGTCAGGCAACCGGTTTTGCATCAGGAATCGGAAGTATTGCAGACATTGCAAGTACAGCTGCTTACGGTATAGGAACGGCAAACGGTTACGGAATAGGTTCAAACGGCTGGTTAATGCCTCTTGCCGGAATTGTGTCCGGATGGGGCGGCATAATGACAGCAGCAGCACCTTATTTGGGTGAATTCGGTTTACCTGCTGTTGTTATGGGTAACTTAATGCAAGGAACAACATCTGCTGCACTATCAGCTTACCAAACAGTATCAAGTAACATTGTCGCTAACGCAGATTCAATACTTTCTCAAAAAGTTGCAAACATCGAAACAGTTTGCAAAATGTTAGATACTCAAGGCGATGTAGTAAGAAAAATGCTCAAGGAAGACATTGAATCTAAGAGCAAAGATCTTCAAGATTTAGGTCAATAATATAAGATAAATTAATATGAAAAACAGAACTATAATACGCACAACATTCGATATATTTTTTAATAACTCTTTGATTAAATCCATAAAAGCGATTGTAAATTTTTGTTACGAACAACAATATTTTAGTCAAAGAAAATTAAAGTTTTCAAAAAATGTGCCGATAAATAACATGACAGGTATTGATTGTCCGTTCGGACAAATGGTCATCAAAAAGCAGTAATACCGGATAGAATGGCAGTAATAGGATAGAAATGTTAACAATTGTAACAAAACCCTTTCGAAATAGGCAATTATTGAGTCTGACATGTTTTATTATACATGTAGGCTTAAATTGCATAGGAGAAAAATCTTATGCGTGAAGAACTACAAGCAAATATTAAAAGGTTAGTGAATTTCTTGAATTTTGCGTTGTCATTCTTCAAACGTAAAAATCCATTTAAAGAACTTGCCGTTAGTATTATTACCAGCCTAAAGGAAATGATGACTATTCGTCAGAAGCTAAAAATGGCAAAGTACAGGGTTAGTTACCACAGGCACCAACTGCATAAGATGGAAAGCTTGATAGCAGAAAGCAACGAACACACGTTCCTAAAGGCAAAAAATCTGAACGAACTAAGATAAAGGAACCTGTTATGGGATTAATTTCGTCAAGTTTCAGACTGATGTATCTGACAGCGTATCAGTACTCACTGGAGTCAAAAATTCAATGGATATCTTCTGCAAAGTTGGAATTATCCGCTTCATCGGATGAGATTTTGGCTCTCGGCAATGATTTGGATCCTGAAAATCCTGCGGTTAAACAATTAGAAGCTCGAAGAGAAAGATTAACCGCATTAGAGAAGAAATTGGATCTTCAAAAACAAGAGTACGAAATCCGCTTACAGATGGTCGAAAAAGAACTTCAATCAGCAAAAGACGCTGTCAATAAATCAATTGACAGATCATTCAGCTACTAGTTTATGAAGGTTAGATAGTTATAGCATAACCTCCTATGGGCAAGCGCAAAATGGCGTTTGCTCATGGAGGTTTTTATACTGAGATTGCGTGACTTTACAGAAAAATTATTTTTATGGTACAATATGAGGTATATATAAGGGTGAATTATAAACAATACTATAGTTTTAAGCCAATATTAAAGTGAGACAAAAAGGGATAGAAGGGGAGAAAACTTTGAGTCAGCAAAATATATTTTCAGACGGAAAGATAGTTCCTGTAAATATTAGGGACGAAATGAAGAAGTGTTATATAGATTATGCCATGTCAGTTATAGTAGGACGTGCACTTCCCGATGTAAGAGATGGGTTAAAACCTGTCCACAGACGTATTTTATATGCAATGAACGAACTTGGAATGACTCCGGATAAGCCATTTAAAAAGTGTGCAAGAATCGTCGGTGAAGTTTTAGGTAAATATCACCCGCACGGTGACAGTTCCGTATATGAAGCACTTGTTCGTTTGGCTCAGGATTTTAATACAAGATATTTATGTGTAGACGGGCATGGAAACTTTGGTTCTGTTGATGGTGACGGAGCTGCTGCAATGCGTTATACAGAAGCTCGTATGCATAAGATTACAACATCAATGCTTGCAGATATTGATTGTGAGACAGTTGACTTTGAACCAAACTTCGACGGTTCGTTGGAAGAGCCATCCGTATTACCTGTAAGACTTCCTATGTTGTTGTTAAACGGTTCTTCCGGTATTGCTGTCGGTATGGCAACAAATGTTCCACCGCACAATTTGAGAGAAGTTGTTGACGGTACAATTGCATTAATAGATAATCCTAATATTACAATTCCTGAATTAATGGAATATATTAAAGGGCCTGACTTCCCGACCGCTGCAACAATTGTCGGATTAAATGACATTAAACAGGCGTATGAAACCGGCAGAGGCTCAATCAAGATGTCTGCAGTTGCTACGATAGAAGAAATTCCGGGTGGTAACGGAAGACAGTCAAGAACGGCAATTATTGTTACAGAAATTCCTTACCAAGTTAACAAAGCATTGCTAATACAAAAAATTGCGGATTTGGTAAAAGAAAATAAGATTAACGGAATATCGGACCTTCGTGACGAATCTGACAGAGAAGGTATGAGAATCGTTATTGAATTAAAGCGTGATGCAAAACCTGAAGTTGTAAAAAATAACTTATTTAAGTATACTCAACTTTGCACAACTTTTGGTTACAACATGGTAACTCTTTGCGGGAAACAACCAAGATTATTGAACTTATATGAAGTTCTTAACGAATTTGTTGAACACAGAGTTGAAATTGTAACAAGAAGAACAATTTATTACTTAAAGAAAGCAAAAATACGTGCTCATATTTTAGCAGGTTTATTAATTGCATTAGGCTCATTAGATGACGTTATTGAATTAATCAAAAAATCTAAAACAACAGATGATGCAAGAAACGGTTTGATGAACAGATACGGTCTTGACGTCGACCAAGCTAATGCAATTTTAGAAATGCAATTAAGACGATTGACAGGATTGGAACAAGATAAAATTAAGACAGAGTATGATGAATTGTTGAAAAAGATTGCAGAATACGAAGAAATTCTTGCAGACCGCCAAAAAGTTCTTGATATTATTAAGGGTGAATTACTTGAAGATAAAGAAAAATACGGCGATGACAGACGTACTCAAATTGTTCCTGAACAAGGCGAAGTTACAATAGAGGATTTGACTCCGAATACTCCGATGGCAGTATTTATAACTCACCAAGGATATTTAAAGAGAATCTCTCTTGATACTTTTGAACGTCAAAACCGTGCAACAAGAGGTAAAGCGGGTATAAAAACTAAAGAAGACGATGATATTCAACACTTCTTTACTGCAATGATGCACGATAAAGTATTGTTCTTCTCTTCTAAAGGTATTGTGTACAGCTTGAACGTATACGACTTCCCTGAAGGCGGACGTCAATCTAAGGGACTCCCGATAGTAAATGTACTTCCGATTGAACAAGGAGAACAAATTACTGCTGTTGTACCTGTAAGTAATTTCTCACATGATTTGAACTTAATAATGTTAACTCAAAAAGGTTACATAAAGAGAATTGAACTTGATAACTTTGCAAACATAAGAAGAAGCGGTATTATTGCAATATCGTTAGAAGAAAATGACAGATTAAATTGGGTTAAACTGGCAAAAGGTAATGATGAAATAATTATCGGTACTTCCTGCGGTATGGCTATAAGATTCCCGATTGAAGACTTAAGACCTTTAGGCAGAAGCGCAAGAGGAGTAACATCTATGAAACTGAGAGCTGCTGATACAATTATCGGCTGTGATATTGTTCCTCGTGATTATGATGCTGACCTTTTAGTTGTAACTTCTGACGGGTTCGGTAAACGTACTAAATTAAGTGAATTCCGTACACAAAACAGAGGCGGAATAGGACTCATTGCAACTAAGTTTAAATCAAGCGCTTCAAGACTTGTTGCATTAACAATAGTTGAAGAAAAAGATGAAATAATGCTTGTCACTGCAAACGGAATTGTAACTCGTATTAAAGCAGGTGATATATCTTGTCAGGGAAGACCTGCAACAGGTGTCAGAGCTCAAAACTTAGTTGATAATGATACTGTAGTATCAGTTAATAAAATAGTTAATACTGATGATGAAGAGGATACATCGGATTCATCAGGGTGCACGGTTGAAGAAATGACTTCAGGCGAACAAACATCACTGATTGATGATAATAGCACAGAAGAATAGTGTTAACGTAAGGATGGGTTTTACCCGTCCTTACTGAATTTATAAGGAGAAAGTATGAAAAATTTTATCTTAGGTTTGGCACTGCTAATGTTTACAACAATCGGTGCAAATGCAGAATTTTTAGGCGGTTTTATTTATAACGGAGCTACAACTCCTGGAGGCGGTTATACTCCTGCTGTTGCCTCAAAGCAAGGTTCTGCAACATGTAAAAATGTTTGGTACATTGTCACCGTTGGAGATTGCTCTGTTCGAGCTGCAATGAAAAACGGAAACATTCGCTCTTTAGCAGGATATGACGTACATAGAGAAAATATTTTAGGATTCCAGACCATTACAGTAAAAGCTTGGGGGAACTAAAATAAAAAATATATTATTAATATTTATTAATATTCAGAATGCGGCATGTATTTCATGCCGCATTTTTATTAAACCATTCAATGGATTTACGGAAAATTAAAATTTTCACAGCAAACGCTACTTTGTAATAATTTATGCATTTTATAAATCGATGCAAATTATATTATTTAAAAGTCTTGACAAGATACGTGTGTATAAACGAGAATATAAAATGTAAGTATTATACATTAGGGAGAGAATATGACTAAGCAAACATTTTTGCATGAGAAACATATAGAACTTGGTGCTAAAATGGTAGACTTTGCAGGTTGGAATATGCCTGTTCAATATACATCTATAATTGAAGAACACAAGACTGTTAGAGAAAATGTAGGTTTATTTGATGTTTCGCATATGGGAGAATTAATCGTGTACGGAGAAGATGCTCTTCCTTTTTTAAATAAACTGGTTCCGCAAGATATATCAAAACTGGTTGATAAAAAAGCAATATATTGTCAGCTTCCGAATAAAAACGGCGGATTAATCGATGATTTAATTATATATAAACTTGAGGACAACAAATATTTAATCATAGCAAACGCATCAAGAGTTGATGAAGATCTAAATTGGATGACACGTAATAAGTTAGGATTTAATGCAGAGATTGATAATATCTCTCATAAATATTCTCTCATTGCTGTTCAAGGTCCAAAAGCTTGTGACTTAATTATGAGTATTGGTGAAAATTATCTGCCGCCATTTTTCTCTATAAAAAGAAGCGAACTTTTTAATATTAATCTATGGATTTCAAGAACCGGATACACAGGCGAAGACGGTGTAGAAATTATGGTAAAAAATGAATTTGCAGAATATCTGTGGGATAAATTATTGGAAGCCGGGAAACAATATGGAATTAAGCCGATTGGACTTGGCGCAAGAGATACTTTAAGACTGGAAGCTGCTTTGCACTTATACGGAAATGATTTAGACGAAAATACCACTCCAATTGAAGCAGGGCTTTCTTGGTCTGTATCTAAAACAAAAGAAGAAGACTATAACGGCAAAGAAGTTATCATGGAACAATTAAAAAATGGCGGCAAAAAGAATTTAATCGGATTTAAAATGCTTGATAAATCAATTGCACGTCATGAATATGATGTATATTCAAACGGAGAAAAAATTGGTATAGTAACATCAGGAGGAGTTTCTCCGACAAGAGGTGACAACATTGGGTTAGCATATATTTATTCTCCTCTTGACAAATTCCCTGTTGGCTCTACAATTCAAATCATGATACGAGAAAAATTACACGATGCTGAAATAGTGAAAAAACCATTTGTTGCAAAAAGAAATAAAGTATAAATATATAATAGGAGATATTGAATGGACGAAAACATGTTATGTACAAAAACCCACGAATACGTTTTAGAAAAAGACGGAAATTATGAAGTAGGAATTACGGATTATGCAATTAATCAATTAGGAGATATAGTATTTTTAGAACTTCCTGACATTGGTAGTGAATTTACCAAAGGTGAAGTTTTTGCAACTATAGAATCCGTCAAAGCTGCATCAGAAATATACATGCCAATATCAGGAAAAGTAATAGAAATTAATGAAGAAATTGTTAACAGTCCTGAACTTCTTAATGATGAATCATATGAAAACAAATGGTTTATTAAGATTGAGTCAGATGGAGATCAAGTAGAATTGGCTGATTTATTAGACTATTCCGATTATAGAGAAGAAGTAGAATAATGAAAAATTTTATAGCACATACGGATGATATTAGACAGGAAATGCTCGAGTCAATTAATTATTCTTCAATAGAAGATTTGTTTAAGCAAATTCCGATACAGTTTGAAAACTTTAAAATGAGCGAACCGCTTAGTGAAATGGAAACTCAGAAAAAGATTAAAGCTCTGGCTAAAAAGAATAAAACAGAATACATATCATTCTTAGGCGGGGGTGTGTATAACAAATTTATTCCTGCGGCAGTAAATTATGTTGCAGAACGGTTTGAGTTCTTAACTGCATATACTCCATATCAGCCTGAAATATCACAAGGAACATTGCAAATAATTTACGAATACCAAACAATGATCGCCAGAATTACCGGCATGGATATTGCAAATGCATCAATGTACGATGGCGGTTCCGCTTGTGCAGAAGCTGTATTAATGGCACATAGAATTCAACGTGGTAAAAAACATAAAGCTCTAATATCAAATTCATTGAACCCTGAGTACAAGGAGGTTATTAAGACATACACCTGGGCACAAGGTATTGATGTTGAATGGTTTGATAAAATGCCTGATGATGTGTCAGATGCTTGTTGCGTATTAGTACAGTATCCCAATTATTACGGGGAAATCGAACCAATTCCAAAAACTGATACAACTCTTATTGTATGTGCAAATTTATCAACTCTATCAATTCTTGAACCACCTTATGATGCCGATATTGTTGTAGGTGACATTCAACCATTAGGTATTGCGGCTAATTTTGGCGGTCCTCATGCCGGATATATGGCATGTAAAGAAGCGTATATGCGTCAACTTCCGGGAAGACTGGTCGGAAGAACTCTAGATGCTGATGGCAATCAAGCATTCACTTTAACGATTCAAACAAGAGAACAGCACATAAAACGTGAAAAAGCAACAAGTAACATTTGTTCAAATCAATCATTAATTGCATTATCTGCAACTTTATACTTAAGCTTGGTTGGAGAAAAAGGATTTAGAGAAACCGGAATTATATCTGCAAATAATGCACACGCCCTTTCCAAAATGCTTGAAGGCAAAGGAATAAAGACAATAAACAAAAACTTCTTCAATGAATTTGTTATTGAAGTTCCGGATACAGACACTTTTTTAAAAAAGTTAAAAAGTGCAAATATTTTAGGTGGGATAAAACTTGATAATAATAAAATTCTCGTATGTACAACAGAAATGAATTCAGAAGAAGATATTTTGGCATATATTGAAGCCGTCTAAGACTTGTTATATACATTTAGTAATTTGTTTTTTATCTGCTTTACTTCTTGTATAGTGAGATACTTTGCAAAATTTGCAAATTCATACATTGCATCATCATATGAGTATTGTCCTCTTTCAACTTTTTGAATCCATTCTCTGACATCACGTGTAAACATATAAACCTCTATGATTTTTTCCTGTTTATGCGTGATAATAATTCTTGCACATAATCCATTTTGAATAATAAATTAAGTATTATATAAATACTTCCGCAAGCAAACATTACTACAAAAATTTTAGATAATTCAAATATGTATTTTGGTAATAATATTGAATTAAATTTGATACATATAAACCAACCCGCAGCAAAAGTTATTATTCCTGCTAATGTCATTTTTGCAAAATTCTTAAAAAGTGTTTTGTAGTCAAGTTTTATTCGTTTATGCATTAATAATCCCAACATAGTAGCATTAAATAAGGTTATGAATGAAGTTGACAAAGTTATACCTGCAATTCCCATATTTAATTTAAGAATTAAAAGCCAATTTAAAAATGCCTTTAGAGCAATAGACGATGTCGCAATTACAAATGGTGTTTTTGAATCGTTATATGCGTAGTAAACTCTTGTTATTGAATCTCTAAATACATAAGGAAGTATAGAAAAAGATAAAAAACATAGTGCCTCTGATACCATTAAAACGGCATTAGAATCAAATGCACCTCTTTCAAATACAAGAGAAATTCCGTCTTGTGCCAAAAGTAATATCAGAATTATCATAGGAATAGAAGCAAAGAATAAAACCCCCACACCTTTATTAAAGTAAGCTCTGATTGACTCTTCGTTCCCTTCTCCGGCAAGCCTTGAAAAAATAGGAAATAACGGAACTAAAAATGCTGTTACTAAAATTCCTACAGGAAACTGAAATATTCTGTTTGCAAAAACTACCGCAGTCCATGCACCTAATACAAGGTTAGAAGCAAAAAACATATCTATGTATATACTGATTTGTCCTACTGTAGAACTTAATATTGCTGGGAATAAAAGCTCGCATATGTTTTTGAATTGGGGATTATTTTTTATATCTAAGTTTGGTTTGATACGATATCCAATTTGTCTTAATTTTGGGAATTGAATAAGTATTTGACATAAAGCTCCTACTGCAGTTGCAGCTGCTAAAACAATTCCTGATTTATCATTGTGAGCCAGTGAAATAGATAAAATAACTACTAAACTAAGTGCCATAGGAGAAAGGTTAGGTAAAATGTATTTTTTGTGAACAACCAATAGTCCGTAATATATACCGATAATCCCGCCAATTAGAATTATAGGTGACATTATCTTAAAATGCAAAGCAGCTAAATTTACTAATTCCGGTGTGCCGGATGATATTATCAGACCCATTATATTATCGGCAAATATAAATCCTAATATTGCACATATTGCGAAGAAGATAAATGCAGCGGTTAAAAATGTGTTATATAGTTTATTTACTTCTTCAGTCGGCTTATCATCCCTTCCCACAAGTTTAGAAAATACTGCAACAGCTGCGCTATGGAAAGGTCCGCCTACTCCTCCCAATATAATAATTGCAAGCGAAGGAATTTGCAGTGCATAGAAATAAGCATCAGAGATGAGTGTTGCACCATAAAAATTAGCGACTACCAAGTCACGTACAAAACCGATAAGCTTGCTGGCAATAGTAACTAAAGCAATAAGCCAAGCAGCCTTTAATACACTCCCTTCATTAACTATACTTGTTTTACTTTTACTTTCCATCTACGTATATTTTACCTGTTTATTCTTTTATTGAGAATTCTTATAAACAAATTTTACAATAATAAGAAACCATTGTCTATTTGAAAGGTAAAATATAATCAAAAACAAAAGGATAAGAAGAAAGAAAAAAGGATGGCAAAGATTATTACATAAGTACGTAAAAAATCTCAAGTTATTTTGCAAATATTAAAATAAGTCCTTTGCATGCTACTCTAATACAATTGAAGAGAATGATACGTACGTAAAACTTAATATTCTATTCATTCGTTTTTAAGCTCATTGCGTAATTTAATATAGCATCAAGCTGGTATTTTGTCAGTCTTTT
>CADBTL010000080.1 GCA_902797575.1 uncultured bacterium | reverse complement strand
CAGACTAGGTGCGGGATAGCACGTAGTCTGACTTGAAACCGTTCCCCAGAGTTTGCAGGGAAAATTTTAATTTTTCCGCAAACTCCTAATGTAACGAATTGTAAAAAAAAGTTCAAAAACATTAAAGTTTTCAAAAAAAAAGCCGATATATAAATTGTAAGCAGAAAGAACTTAGAACACAGAATATAGGAAAGGATTAAGGAACATGCGTATTGAAGATGAAATGGTATCAAGATTTAACATGACACAAAGAGTTGAGGATAAAGAAGTATTATCGGAAGAATTGGACTTCTTCTTTGATAACGTAATGTCAACCGTCGTTAATTATTTTAAAGAAGAAGTCACTGTTTAAAAACAGACAAGTTTATGATTGTGAGATTTTTATACAGTGATACAAAAATTCTCATAATCAGACAAAATTTACCCCTCTATTCTAATACAGGCAAACATCAGTTTACCTGTATTTTATTTTGAGTTTATAAAAAATCTTTATGCAATAACAGCTTTGCGAAAATGTTTTTTGCCTTTTTTGACAATTAAGCCTTCTTTAAGTTCAGATAATGTAAACATTTTATCTAATGAATTTATACTTTCGTCATTTACGGTAATTCCGCCCTGTTGTATCAAACGCTTAGCTTCTGCGTTACTTGATGCAAAACCGCATTTTACTATCAGTTTTACTATTCCTATTTTATCTTCAAACAAATCTTCCAAAGAAAGTTCTGTTGTCGGCATATTTTCTGAGTCACCGGACCCGCTAAACAAAGCATATGCTGCTGCTTTTGCCTTTTCAGCCTCTTCTTTACCGTGAACAAGCTCTGTAAGTTGATATGCTAAGATTTCTTTCTTTTCATTTATACGTGAATCTTCCCAATTTTCCATTTTATTTATTTCTTCCAACGGAATAAAAGTAAGCATTTTTATGCACTTCATAACGTCAGCATCATCAACATTTCTCCAATACTGATAGAATTCGAACGGAGATGTTTTATTAGGATCTAACCAAACTGCGCCTTTTGCTGTTTTACCCATCTTCTTACCTTCAGAGTTCATAAGAAGCGTAATTGTCATAGCATAAGCATCTTCACCGGTCTTTTTGCGTATCAGTTCTGTTCCTGCAAGCATATTACTCCACTGATCATCACCGCCAAATTGCATATTGCATCCGTAATGTTGGTGCAGATGATAAAAGTCAAAGGCTTGCATTATCATATAATTAAATTCCAAAAAGCTTAAACCTTTCTCCATCCTTTGCTTATAACATTCTGCTCTAAGCATGTTATTTACAGAAAAACACGCTCCTACTTCTCTAAGGAGTTCGATATAATTTAGGTTTAAAAGCCAATCTGCGTTATTGACCATAATTGCTTTATCTTCACCGAATTCTATAAATCGCTCCATTTGTTTTTTAAAACAATCGCAGTTATGTTGAATAGTTTCCGGTGTCATCATAGATCGCATATCCGTTCTTCCTGACGGATCGCCTATGTATCCGGTTCCGCCGCCTATCAAAACTACAGGCTTATTGCCTGCCATTTGAAGCCTTTTCATCAAGCAAAGTGCCATAAAATGACCTACGTGGAGTGAATCCGCAGTCGGATCGAAACCTATGTAAAACCTTGCACCGCCATTATTTATAAGCTCTTTTATTTCTTTATTATCAGTTACTTGTGCAATTAATCC
This sequence comes from uncultured bacterium, assembly GCA_902797575.1. Lineage (GTDB taxonomy): Bacteria > Cyanobacteriota > Vampirovibrionia > Gastranaerophilales > Gastranaerophilaceae > CAG-196. The sequence goes on along the minus strand of CADBTL010000080.1, from coordinate 3,752 downwards.
TCTTGCCTCTAATTCCTCAAATATATTCATTTTATTCTCCTTAGCTTAATCATAATATCTATACTAGCACGGATAAATTTTATTAGAAAGCTAGGATTAAAGCTTGTATTATTTTTCTTTTATATGACCTGTTTTTATGATATTATCAAGACTGTAGTATTTTATATTACAAATTCAGAAAATTTTAAGAGGGAATAATTAATGGAAAGATTTTATGCAACTACTGCTATAGACTACGTAAACGGCGCTCCTCATATCGGACACGCTTATGAAAAAATTCTGACTGATGTAATTTACAGACATTTCACACAAAGATGTGATAAGACATTTTTTCTTACAGGAACTGATGAACACGGTATAAAAATTCAAAAAACATCGGCAGAAATAGGAATTTCGCCTAAAGAGTTTTGCGATATGAATGCTCAATTATTCAAAGATGCTTGGAAAGCGCTTGATATTAATTATTCAAAATTTATACGAACAACGGATGAGGCTCACGAAAGAGTTGTACAAAAGATTTTCAAGAAGCTTCTTGATAACGGTGACATTTACAAACACGCATATACAGGTCTTTATTGTTCAGGCTGCGAAGCTTTTGTCAGCGAAAAAGATTTAACGGAAGACGGGCTTTGTCCGGATCATAAGAAAAAACCCGAATTAGTAAGTGAAGAAAACTATTTCTTTAAATTAACAAAATACAAAGACGCAATTATCAAACACATCCAAACTCATCCGGAATTTATACTTCCGTCTTGGAGAGCAACAGAAGTTTTAAATCAGCTGGAACACATTGAAGACATTTCCGTTTCACGCTCAAAATCCAATGTAAGCTGGAATATACCTGTTCCAAATGATAATGAACAAGGGATATACGTATGGATAGATGCGCTATCAAACTACATAACAGCTATAGGATATGACCCTGACGGAAGCAGCGAACAGTTTAATACATTTTGGCCTGTTGATGTCCACGTTATCGGCAAAGATATTCTTAAATTCCATAGTATTTACTGGATAGGAATCTTAATGGCATTAGGTTTGCCGCTTCCTAAACATATTTTTGCTCACGGATGGATAACTATTGACCAAACAAAGATGTCAAAATCATTGGGAAATGTTATTTCTCCGACTTCAATTATGAAATCTTTTAATCTCGATATTCCTGATCCGCTGAGGTATTATATGGCTGTTGCTGCACCTTGCGGAAAAGACGGCAATTATTCGGATGATGATTTTAAAGAAAAGGTTAACGCTCACCTTGCAAATTCAATGGGTAACTTATTAAACAGAACTCTTTCCATGCTTGTTAAGTATTTTGAGGGAGATATTAAACCTGAATTTTTAAATAAAAATGAACTTCAAAAACAAGCTCTGGAAACCATTAAAACCGTTAAGCATCATTTTGATTACTTTGAAATAGCGGAAGCCGGACAAAAAATTATAGAGCTTGTTGATATCACAAACAAGTATGTAACTGACAATGCTCCTTGGACATTAGCAAAAGAAGGCAATATGGAGAAATGCGGAGTTGTTTTGACAAATGTGCTTGAGGTAATGTGCGTAATAACAGCGCTTATTTACCCCTTCTGTCCAAATATTGCTAAATCAATGGCAGAACAATTAGGGTTTAATTTAAGTATAAAATTAGATGATTTAACCTGTTCTAATCTTCAAGCAGGGCATTTGATTGATAAAGAAAATATCAAGCCGGTATTCTTGAGAATGGATAGCGAGCTTGCAGACAAGAGTAAAAAATAAAAATGAAGCTCATTCCGTATAGCATACATTCAGGCAAAGAAAATATGCAAATTGATTCGGATTTGCTTGAAGCAGCCGTTAAAAACAAATCTGATGAGGCTGTTTTTAGGTTATATGGTTGGTCTCCAATGTGTATTTCATTAGGAAGAAATCAAAAAAGCGACATTTTCTCCGATTCTGATATTGACTGTGTCAGAAGGCTAACCGGAGGCAGAGCCTTGTTACATGATGATGAAGTTACGTATAGTTTCATATCACCCGTTGCTAACATACCTGACGGAGAATCCGTAATAGAATCTTATAAATACATTTCAGGAATTTTGATTGATTTTTTTAAAACTCTCGGAATTGATTTAAATTACGGAGAAAATAAAAAAATTGACGCAAAATATGAATACTGTATGCTATTATCTACAGGTGCGGATGTTTGTTATCAGAATAAAAAAATTATAGGCTCCGCTCAATGCCGTAAAAACGGGTACATACTTCAACACGGATCAATATTATTCGGATATGACAAAAAGCTTTTGGAATCACTTTTTCATGAAAAAATAAGCGGAATTACTACCGTAACCGAGATTATGCCTAATATAACTAAGGAATTTTTTATATCAGAGTTTGAAAAATTTATCACTAATTTACCGAACAAAAGAACTTTGGTATAATGTAGCGGTAACGGTTAAAGGAAATAAGAATGTTTAAATGTAATGAATGCGGTGCAGAATTTGAAGTAAAGCCTGATTATTGTGATTGCGGAAATGATGAGTTTGAAGAAATTATTAATGAGCAAACTCCTCCACAAAAAGAAGAGACTAAAATCGAACAGCAAGAAATAAAGAAAATAAAACCTCAACCTGCTGCAGCTATTAGTAAACAGGTAAACAACATTCCTACTCAAAAAACAAAAACTTTTAACGAACAATTCCCTATGTCAGCAAGAGTTCTAAGTTCATTAGACCCAATATCAGTTGGTATTTTTATCGTTTGCATAATTTTGTCTTTTTGCGTTGCGCTATTCATGTGGAATCCAAAACCGCAAGATTTAACTGCAGAAAAAACAGATTCGGTTCAACCGTCAAAGAACATTCCGTCGATAAACAAAATTTGGAACGATACAATTCCTAAAAACACTGCTGTTAATCCAAAACCGCAAGTTACTATAACAAACAATCAGCCTGCAGTAACACAGCAAAAAATAACAAACAAGATCACACCGCAAAAAACTCAACCTGCAAAAACGGCTTCAATAACAGTTCCTGCAATTAAACCCGCAAAAACACAAGCTAAAATTTCAGCAGTACAAGTAAACTCGACAAAAAAAACACAGACAGTTAATGTGAATACAGCTCAAGAACAAGCTAAGAAGACCGCTCAAACAGCCGCTCAAAAAAAAGCGGAAGAAGAAAGAAAAGCAGCTCTAAAAGCGGCTGAAGAAGCACAATTAAAAAAACTTCAAGCAGAACAAGCAAAAAAAGCAGCTGAAGAAAAAATAAAAAAAGCTGCTGCTCAAAAGGAGGAATTTGCTAATTATAAAGCAAATTTAAGAAATACACTGGGTAGAAAAATAGACTTTACAAAAGTTATAGGCGACGGCTCATGCAGTGTAACGTTTAAAATAGATACAAACGGTAAACTTACAAATCGTTCTTTCTCAAAACAATCTTCAAATAACACACTAAATGACGCAGTATATGCAGCAGTTATGGCGACACCTGCTTTTATGCCGCCTCCGGCAGGATACAGTAACGAATTCTTAACTTTAAATATAAGGTTCTCTAACGGTAATTTTGAGATTTCTTTAAAATAGCATATTCAACCCTTTTTTACTAACCGAAGTAACTTGGTAAAGCTCCGTCATCCCTCCTCATTTACCCCTTTACCCCCTTTTTCAACAGGTGGAGCAGCTGGGTAAAGCTCCGTCATCCCTCATTTACCCCTTTACCCCTTCTGCTTCTTCTTGAAGTTTTTTAATAATTTCTCTTCGCATAATAATT
>CADBTL010000079.1 GCA_902797575.1 uncultured bacterium | reverse complement strand
TCAGACTAGGTGCGGGATAGCACGTAGTCTGACTTGAAACCGTTCCCCAGAGTTTGCAGGGAAAATTTTAATTTTTCCGCAAACTCTAATGAGGATGCGGAAAGGGGTAAATGAGGGGGTAAATGAGGGGGTAAATGAAGGGTGCCTCAATAAAATTATCTCGGACAGTAGTACCGTTGGTAGAGGGGATTTTGCTCATTTTATTTTTATTGGGCACTAATGTCCTTTATAGGTCGCTTTATAAACACGACATTAGGCGTGTGAAAATCAGGCTGTGTGCTATCCCGCACACAGCCTGATTTGAAACCGTACCCCAGAGTTTGCAGACAAAATTAAAATTTTTCCGCAAGCTCAAAAATTAGAGAATCTATAAAAAAATAACCTCCCTATACAGGAAGGTTATTTTTTTTATTATTTTTTTATACAGAAGCCAATTTAGCTTTGCTTTCCAACTGCAATGTTACTGTTGTAATATCGCAGACAGAAGATGGTCCAAAGTATTGAATAGCTCCTGGGAACAGGTATCTGTCATTCATTGCCCAATCTTCTCTGTTTGATTCCAGTTTCTTAAATACCGGTCCGTCAAGTTCGACCAATGCTTTTTTAATAACAGGCTTCATTTCACCATGTCTTCTTTCCATGTTCATCATCATTGTAAGAGGAACACCACCTGCAATCCAATTATTTGCAGGTTCTGTTAAGTTTCTTACTGATGACAAATAACCTGTTAAGCCGAAATTAATAAGTGCAAACGCATTGAACCCTAGTGAGTAGCAATAATCTGCATCAAAGTTTGATGGGAACGCACATCTGCCTTCATAACCAAAGAAGTGTGATTGAGTTGAGAACTTACCGGAGTATTTACCTTGTTTTTTGAGTTCGCTCAATTTTGTTTCTATCATAGAAATTAAAAGCTTTTCTGTTTCTATTTTAGAAACTTGAACATTTCCGTGAGGGTCTCTGTCCATCAATAATTGAGATTTAATTAATGCCGGAAGTGATTTGAACACTGAAGAATTTTCACTTGATAGTGAATTCTCTATAATAGCAATTTTTTCTGCATCAGTTCCGTTTGAGTATTTACTGTCTTTTTCCAAAGAAGGCATTATATCATTCAAATTAGCTATCATTGATTTTAGTTCCGGAACAAATTCAATTAAGCCTTCAGGAATAACTGCAATACCAAAGTTTTTACCAATTGCGGAACGTCTTACAATAATATCTGACATATAATCTATAATTGAAGAAAGTGACATTTTTCTTTGTTCAACTTCCTCTGAGATTAAAGTTATATTCGGTTGAGTTTGAAGAGCTGCTTCAAGAGCGACGTGAGAAGCACTTCTACCCATAATTTTTACAAAGTGCCAATATTTTTTAGCTGAATTTGCATCTCTTTCTATATTACCAATTAATTCGCCATAAGTTTTTGTAGCTGTATCGAAACCAAAAGAGATTTCAATTTGTTCATTCTTTAAGTCACCGTCAATTGTTTTTGGACATCCGATAACTTGAATGCCTGCATTATGTGCAACAAACCATTCTGCAAGAAGTGCAGCATTTGTATTTGAGTCATCACCACCTATAATTACAACTGCAGAAATATTCAATTTTTTACAAACTTCCCAAGCTGATTGGAATTGTTCTTCTGTTTCTAACTTAGTTCTACCTGAACCTATAATATCAAAACCGCCGGTATTTCTGTAGTCGTTAATAAATTCATCATTAAATTCTACATATTTTCCTTCAATAATTCCGCTTGGACCACCCAAAAAACCATACAATTTATTGGAAGGATTCGCTTGTCTTAAAGCATCATATAATCCGGCAATAACATTATGACCGCCGGGAGCTTGACCTCCTGACAATATTACACCAACATTTCTCAAGCCGCTTGATGTTGTTTCATCTGTTGTTTGGAAGGTTACAGTTGGTTTTCCGTATGTATTTTTAAACAAAGCTTTAATCTCATCTTGATTTGCGACAGATTGAGTTGCACTTCCTTCAATTGATCGCAAATGATTAATACCTGCTGCCAAAGAAGATGGCAACTTAGGTTGGTATTTAAGTCTTTCAATTTGTAATGGTGATAAATTTGTCATAAATATTTCCCTTTCTTTTTTAAAGCTCTTTTACAAAAAAATTCTAACACAAAAAACTTTTAAATTTCATATATATAATGTAGTCTCAAATCTTGAAAAATATTCTAAATAAGAGTATCATTAGATAAGGTTAGTTTAATAAGTGAAGATGGATACAAAGACTTTAATCAATCAGTACATAGGAATTGTACAGAAAATTGCAAAATTAGAACAAAGGCGTGTACCTAACCACATGATTGAATATGAAGAGCTGGTTAGTATAGGCATTATTGCTATACAAACATTGATTAAAGATAAAACAGAAGAACAACTTGCCAAATATAACGATGCATACATAGGTACTGCAGTTAAATGGGCAATAAGAAATGAATTACGACACAGATTTAAGTGGTATACACTTAAGCACAAAAGTGATGAAGAAGGTGCTGAAGGTTCTGAAAATTATGAATCAGCCGAATCTTCCGATTCTTATAATAACGAAGAAGACATGGGATTCTCTATATCACCAACAAAAGTCAGAGAAGCTGTTTATGAAACAATCTTATCCATTGACGGATTAGCTGCTGCAGCTACAGATAATGCTTCGCCTTTTGACTTTTTAAAGGACCCGTCTGCTATGCCGGATGAACAAGCAGAAATTATAGAAATGAGTAAACTTATTAAACAAGCTATTGCCAAATTGCCCCAAAAAGAAAGAACAGTTGTTGAATATCGTTTTTACAGGAATATGCAAGCAAAAGAAATTGCTAATACAATCGGACTTTCTCCATCCAGAATAACACGTATTATACAATTTTCTCTTAACCAAATTCGCGAATATTTAAAATCTCGTGGTCGTGAAGATTTTTAGTTATTATTTTTGTTTCGTTTTCACAAAAAAAAACATCTTTTATATCAAAGATGTTTTAAATATTTAATATTTTAAGAAAAAGAGAGAGAGAGAAATATAAACTTTCATACTACCGTACTGTGTTCACACAGTGTTCACTTAACAGAATTATGAATGCAACATTCTATCAAGTTCATAAATCTTTAATACAAGAGAATCAATCTGTTCTTTCAACCATAGAGCAAATACCTTGATTTCATCTCTGAAACTATAACATCCTGGCCACATTGCGTACATATTAAATTCTCCTTGTTTATCTTGCTTACATCATGTATATCGGCACTTTTTTTTAAAACTTTAATGTTTTTTGCAAAATCTTTACAATTTGTTACATTAGTTTTACGAAGGGTTTAATTGCATGATACAATTTACCTATGTTTACAGGCATTATAGAAGAACTTGGAAAAGTCCGAAATATCACTCAAAATAAAATCGTAATTAAATCTGAAAAGATATTAGATGATGCACAACTTGGCGATAGTATTGCTGTTAACGGTGTTTGTCTGACAATTACAAAGTTGTTTAGCGACAGCTTTGAGGCGGATATTTCTCCTGAAACACTGAAAGTAACATCACTTGAAAACCTTAAAATAGGTTCAACCGTAAATCTTGAACGTGCACTACCGATAACAGGGAGATTAGGAGGTCACATTGTTTCAGGACACATTGACGGTACGGGTAAATGCAAAAGCATTGCAAAGACTGGAAATTTCTATAATATCGTATTTGAACTAACTCCGGAGAACTCAAAATACGTTGTAAAAAAAGGCTCTATAGCAATTGAAGGAATCAGCCTTACTGTTGCAGAAGTTAAAAATAACTATGTAACAATTGCAATTATTCCCCATACTTTTGAAAATACACGTCTTAAGGACTTACAAGCCGGAGATATTGTAAATATAGAAACGGATATTCTGGCTAAATATGTTGAAAAATTTTTATCAACGAGTGATAATAAATCAGGAATTAGTATGGAATTTCTTCTTGAGAATGGATTTTAAACTAATGGCAGAATACACAAATCAATTTAACACAATAGAAGAAGCTTTAGAGGATTTTAAACAAGGAAAACCTCTCATTGTTGCTGATGACGAAGACAGAGAAAATGAAGGCGATTTAATTTGTTCTGCACAATTTGTCACTCCGGAATTAGTTAATTTTATAACAAAAAAATGCAGAGGAATTGTTTGTTTGGCTATCTCTGATGAAATTGCAAAACAGCTTGACCTGCCGCAGATGGTTGAAAGAAATACAGAAAGTATGCAAACAGCTTTTTCTTTAAGCATTGACGCTAGCCAAAAATATGGAGTTACAACTGGTGTTTCAGCTTTTGACAGAGCAAAAACAATAGAAGTAGCTATTGCGCCTGATGCACAGCCCTCAGATTTAAGACGCCCTGGACATTTGTTCCCATGTGTCTCAAGAAAGGGCGGAGTCTTAAAAAGATGCGGCCATACCGAAGCGGTTGTAGACTTGGCAAAACTATGCGGACACCGTCCTGCAGGCATTATGTGCGAAATAATGAAAGAGGATGGCACAATGGCTCGTAGAGACGATTTATTTGAATTTGCAAGAAAATATAATTATAAAATCATAACAGTTTCCGATTTAATCGCATACAAACTAAAAAAAGAAAAATTTGTAAAACGTGAAGTTGAAGTTTTTTTACCGACAAAATTCGGTGAGTTTAATATCGTAGGATATACTGATACAATTACCGGATGTGAACACGTTGCAATTGTTAAAGACGACGGTTCAGATAGAATTCCTCTTATTAGAGTTCATAGCGAATGTTTAACCGGTGATGTATTCCACAGTTTAAAATGCGACTGCAATTGGCAATTACATGCTGCTCTTAAAATGATTTCGGAATACGGTAAAGGAGCTGTTATATACATAAGAGACCACGAAGGACGAGGAATAGGACTTATAAACAAATTAAAAGCATACAAGCTACAAGAACAAGGTCAAGATACAGTTGAAGCAAATATTTCTCTTGGATTTGCTCCTGATTTAAGGAATTATGGTGTAGGAGCTCAAATTATATTGGATTTAGGTTTTAATAATTTCAACCTTATTACCAATAACCCTAAAAAAATTATCGGGCTAAAAGGATATGGATTAACTATTCACGAAAATATTAATCTTCAATCAGAGATAACAAAATATAATGCCAGATATATGGAAACAAAACGCGAGAAAATGCATCACATATTATAAAAACTAAAACAGAGGTGTTTATGTCAGAGACTAACTACACAGTAGAATTATTAAATAAAGACTCCTACAAAATTTTTAAAGGAGTATATAACGATTTTTGTTCAAAAGCAATAACAGATTACAAGTTTGAACTGGAACCGTTAGATTATGAAGGTTTTATAGATGCAGTTGAAAAAAACTATATTAAGTGTATTATTCTTAAAGAAAATGAAATACCTACTGCGTTCTTATGTTATACAACAATAACAACGGAATCTATAGACCTGAACATCATTCATTGTTTGGGAACAGAGGATGAAATAACAAAAGCCAAGCTTATGATTGATAAGTTTTTATCTCAAACTGAAGTTGAAAGAATGACTAAAGTAGTTTCATATCCTATGTTAGGACACCAATCTACTTACACTGCGGATTTTAGTTCTTATGGTTTTAAATTTATAGGACTTGCAGTTCTAAGATTTATGATGGGAAATGCTTCTTCAGAAAGAATTTTAGAAAATATGAAGTTAACAGAACTGCCGGAAGAATACAAAATCGTCGGATATAGTAATGAATATAAAGAAAAAGCAATAAATGTAATCCACAATGCTTTCAAAGACACATCTGATGCAATCTATGATACAAGATATAAAAGTTTAGAAGGCACAAAAGACATTATTAATAAAGTAACAGATAGTATTTATGGTGAATTTTTACCGGATGTTACATCTGTTTTACTATATGAAGGAGAACCCGTAGGTTTTGCTTTCTCTAATGTTACCGGCGGTAAAATCGCTAATGTACCGCTTGTTGGCATAGAAAAAAGTCACAGAGGTAAAGGTTTCTCAGAACATTTGCTGAATCGTTCTATAAAAACTCTTGTAGATTGGACAAAACTTGGCAAACGTGATTTCTCAGAAGTAAATGTAACTACAGAAACCAATAATTACAAAGCTTTAAAATTATACAGAAGAGTCGGATTCAGAGAGGATTATTGCTATCCGCACGCTTATCTGCTTACAAAAAAACAATAATTATAATCGCATAAAATCAAAAAAAACTAATACTAAAGTTGTAAATATTAAAAAAAGGGTTACAAAATTTTATATTTGTAGTAGAATAAATATGGAAATTATACGAAAGGAGAAGTATGAGATTATCTAAAGAAATTTTAGCAACACTTGGTGTTGTATGCTTAACTTCAGGAATTGCATTCGCTAGCGAACCTACAGGTAATGTTCAAGCTTATGCTCATCCTACATTATTTAGTGCACAAGGACACTCACTTTTGACAGGTAATACAGATTCTGTTACAACCGGTGCAAAAATTTACAAACCTTGCAATGCAAAAACAATTGCTGATAAATCAAATGTTGTTATCGGCAGAGAAGCAAAAAAATCACTTGCTGATATGAAGAGTGCTATGGATTCAGCTAGAGCTGCATCTTATGATGTAAAATCAGCTATTCTTCGTTCAGAACTTGCTTGGCAAATCGTTACAGGTTTAGGTTTTTCACAAGAAGCAGCTAACAAATATACTGACTTAGCTGATACATATTGGGCTAAATCTGAAATTGATAAAGCTTTGGCAGCAGACGTTATGATTGGTTATCCTGATAACACATTCAAACCTGATCAAGCAATCACAAAAGCAGAAGTATTTGCTACATTTGCTAAATTGATGGTTGTTAATCACGATGAAACAGCAACTCCAGTATATGGCGGACAAGAAGTTAAATTCATTCCTAACTGGGCAGTTGGCTGTACTAACGAAGTTATCGCTTCCGGTATTTTAGAAGCACTTCCGGAACAAGACAAAATTGTTTCAGCTGAATACTTAACAAGAGAACAAGTTGCTTACATGATTTCTGCTATGAAGGCTAAATTCCACATTGATACAGCTAACGGTGCAGAAGGTTGTGCGACAGCATATGTTCCAACTCAAGTTACTATCAAATTAAGCGAAAGACTTTCTGCTAGAACTTCAAATGTTGGTGACACATTCACTGCTAAAACTACTGAATCTACAGTTGTAGAAGGTGTTTCATTCCCAGCTGGCTCTACTGTTAAAGGTGTAGTAACTGGTGTTGCTAGACCAGGAGTTAAGAACCCAGGTTACATTGAAGTTTCTTTCAAAGAAATCAAATGTGACGGTTTAAAAGCATCATTCCCGACATATGCTGTAAGCGGTACTGTTGATGTTAAGAAAAATCCAAATATCATCGCTAGAGTACTTTCAGCTCCTGTTGAATTAGTTGCAAGAACAGCCGGTGTATCCGGTAGAACAGTTTCAACCGTTGGTAATGTTGTTTCTAACGGAACAGAAGAAGTTGTTGACAATTTAGGTGATGCAGTTTCTGATACATTCTGCTTGCATCCGCTAAAAGGTATTAAGAGCATCGGTAGCGGTGTAATTGCAGTTGGCAAAGGAACTACAAATATTGTTAAGACAACTACAACCGGTGTATTTGGTGTTTGCTACGAATTAGTAGACGAAGTTAAATACATCATCGTTCCTAATACAACTAACGATTCAGCTTTGAATCCTGATGAAGTTATAACTATTCAATTCTAATAGTTTAAACTTTACAGAGTTAAAGTTCGATAATATAAATCGCCTTTGGATAATTCTAAAGGCGATTTTAATATCATTGTATAAACTTAATTAAACACAATACTAAACGATTTAAAATCGTTCGCAAAAAAATATAGACTATTTTATATAATCTCATTTAATTATACTTTAGGAGAAATAGCAAAAATAAAGGGTGCAAATGCACCCTGAAAATCCAACTATCACAAATCAATATATTAAATAAAATTTCATACTTCTCTCAATAATTATTATAGAGGCTTATTCCAAAGCGATTCAGTGAATTTGCTTTGGACTGCTGCATTTTCAACAGATAAAGCAATTGTATCAGGAGTAAATATAACAACTGCATCACTTACTTTTTGAACAGAACCGTTTAATGCATGAGAAGCACCACAAACAAAATCAATTGTTCTTTGAGATTGTTCTTTGTCTAAAAGGTCTAAATGTAAAATAACAGTTTTCTTTTCAATTAACTTTTTAACAATTTGAGCAGACTCTGAAAAAGAACGAGGCTCAATAACCGTAACTTCACCTGATTTATATGAATTTGTAGGCATTGAAACAACTTTTGATTCCCTGCTTGAAAAACGACTTGTTTTTGGAGCAATATTTGTAGGATACATACTGTCCAAATCATTTTCTTGTGTTTTTAATGCTAAATTTTCTTCAATAGGATAATCTCCGCCAAAACCTTCAAAGACATCCGGATCATCTTGTCCGTCTGAAAAACTGTTTTTAAAAAAATCTACAAAACTTTTTAAACCTTCTGATAGTGCCATTTCTCCTCCAATTTTATATTTATGTAAATAATTTTCTACCTATTCTAACCATTGTCGCACCCTCTTGAACTGCGACTTGATAATCATCACTCATTCCCATTGACAGCTCAGGGAGCGTAACTTGAAATTTCTTTTCAAGAAACCCTCTAAATTCTTTTACATCACTAAACAATCTATGAAGTTCTACTTCTTGCGCAGCTAAAGGAGCCATGTTCATAAGCCCGATAACTTCTATACCATCAAGTGATATTATTTCAGGAAAATCAATTTCCAGCTGTTCCTTTGAATATCCGGACTTTTGAGTTTCGCCTGCATTATTTAGTTGCAATAAAATCTTCTCTCTCTTATTTATCGAACAGGCCGCTTTGGATATTGCTTTAGCTATCTTTAAAGAATCTACGGAATGGATGACATCAAAGTACCTTACAACTTTTTCCACTTTATTAGACTGCAAGTGCCCTATAAAATGGAATATCGCATTGTCTTTTATTATTTGTGGCAATTGATTAATTTTATCAATCGACTCTATTGCTCTCGATTCCGCAAAATCTCTAATACCAGCTTTATATCCGGATTCTATAGCTTTAAGTCCAAAATATTTAGTAACTGCTATTATTTTTACGTTATTATAATGTGCGATTTTTTCTTTGATTGCGCTGAGATTATATTCAACCAATGAGTCATCGATTGCTATATCTTCACCCCAGTGTTCTGCAGGAATTAACATTTCCCCTCAACCTCTATTTAATTATATACTACAATTCATGATGCGTACAAGTATTGTTTTGTAACAACTTTTTCAACTTTTTTAAATCATGTCAAAACCCATGTTTTACATGGTTTTTGCCCTATTTATATATATTAAGTTTTGTTAAGTTTATGCTGTTTTGTTAAGAACTTGACAAACTTTATCATGTTATTGGCATGACAAAAGCATGCCTTTTTATAAAACTAATATGCAGCCGCAACTACTCGTACCGCTACATATTAATTAATCTTCCTATTGTCCTAAATACGCAAGAGTTTGCATTACTTCGCTTGCTGTAGAAAATACTCTTGAATTCATTTGAATCATTCTTTGAGCTGAAATCATATTAGATAATTCGTGTGCAATATCAACATTTGATTCTTCATAACCGCCGGATTCGATTGAACCAAATGCCATTTCACCTGCTACCCCATAGAAAATATCACCGACATCCGGTCCCCATTCCCATAAATTGTTATTTAAAGATATCAATCCTTCTTGGTTAACCATAGTAGCGAGTTCAAGGGCAAAATTTGAATCTTTTATAGCTGAACCTTCCGCTGTAACATCATTACCTAGAATTGTTACACCTTCAGGTGTTGTATATTTCCACTGCAACGTTTCTGCTTCATCTACATATTGTGTTAAAACAGAACCATCGTTATACGTCGCAATTAAAATACCATTTTCATCAATTGCGGTACTCTTCAGTGATATTGCATTTTTATCATTGTAATTTATCATATCTTGTAAAGTTACGACTTCGTTTAAATTATTTGATGTCGTACTGCTACCGAGTCCTGTTTCACCCAAGAAGTTACTTGTTGTTCCGTCTGATGAAAAGTTCATCGTATTAGTACCGGTATTTTCGTATGATATTTTTCCATTTTCAGCTTTGAATGTTATACCATAAGAACTTAGTGCACTGTTAAAGTTGCTTACAATAGTTCCGACGGTTGAATTACCATCAGGAATATCAACAAGTACATTTGTAACATTTCCCGATGTATCAACTATATCTACAGAAACTTTTCCTTGCGTAATACTTGCATTATTCAAATCTTGTATTTTAACAGAAGAAATATTTGGATCTCCTTCAACCTTAGCAAGCATATTTTTAGGAATTTTAACGGTTTTATCAGAACCTGCATTTGAATATATTGATTTTGCACCCATCACTTTCATTCCGTTTTGAGTTACCAAGTTACCTGCAGAATCTACATTAAACACACCATCTCTTGTAAAATATTGATGTTTATCAGCGTCTTGTACAACAAAAAAACCTGTTCCCGAAATCATTGTATCCAAATCACGACCGGTTGAAACAAATGTGCCTGCGTCAAAATTTCTTGTTATACCAGAAATCTTAACACCTAAACCTATTTGTTTAGGGTTAGTACCGCCACCGTCTTTAGTTGCCGCACTACCATATGACAAATTATTAGAATAAAGTGTTTCAAAAGTCATATTTGCAGATTTATAGGCAACGGTATTAATGTTTGCTACGTTATGCGCAATAACATTAATTTGTGATTGTCCGGCATTTATACCGGTACTTGATGTGTGTAATGCTTGTGACATTCTATATTCCTCTCTCTTATCTGGTTTTTATTTTTTATATTTATTATTGTCGGTTTTAATTGTCTCTTATAGATATAACATTTTCTATAGAATAATATTTATCGTTTACTTTAATTTGTCCCGAACCGCTTTCAAAACTTGCTTCTGTAACTTTTCCGGTAATCTTAGTAGGATTTTTAGGATCAGCTTCGTTCGGAATTTGCAGTGTTACATCCTTTCCTATCATTGAAAGTGTTTGTGATATTTCTGAATTTATCATCATATCATCGTACATTGCATTGATGTACTTAGCACAATTTTCTAACCCGCTATTCATCTGACTCATTTGTTCTAATGATGAATACTGTGCCAATTGTGACAACCATTGAGTATTATCTGTAGGTTCTGTTGGGTCTTGATTTTCTAATTGTTTAAGCATAAGAGTTAGAAACACATTGCTATCATTTTTCATACCGGTTGTTCTTGCTTGTTCTGATTGAACTTGCGTTGTTTCATTCCTCATTGCCGTTATTTGACTTGATACTGTTGACATTACCTCTCTCCACTCCTTTATTTATAATATTTTGTTACTTTCTTCCGATTCTAATTCCGTACCGATTATTTCTTCAAAAAGCTTAGATTCATCCTTTTGCTTTCTTGCTCCTTGATGCTTATTTCCGCCTTGTGAATTTTCTTGTTCTGTCCAATCCGGATTATATTCATTTTCTGTCTCTTCTAATTTAACAGAAACGTTATCAACACTTACACCTTGAGCCAAAAGACTTTCTCTTAAACCATCCAAACCTTTCATAAGAATATCTCTTGCTTCTTGAGTTGTTACAGTAAATTGAGCTGTTAGACCACCCTTTAAAGTCGTGATATCTAAGTTTACTTTCCCTAATTTTTCAGGATTTAGTATAATGCTTAATTTAGAATTATTATACATTTTATCCAACTGTTTAGATATTTGTTCAATAATTTTGCTTGGTGAAATATCTGTTGGTTTTACATCAGAAACTTTTGCTGTCTCTATTGAAACAGATTCGAATTTTAAATCTCCTTGTATCATAACCTTCGCAGCTTGTTCTTGCGGAGTTTGATTTTGCATCAAATTTCCTGATGAATTATTACCTGAAAAATTATTTTCTGAAGTATTTTGACTTACAACTTCAACATTTAAATCTTTCACAATTTTTTCATTTATAGCCTTATGTAATGTACTACGTTCAGAGTTCGCATTTGAATCATCTTTTTGAATCACATTAGCTATTTGTACGTTTTTAGACACAGAGTTGTCGAATTGTTTAAAAACAGCAGTATTGTTTGCTAAATTACTCTTTGTTTCCTTTAAATCGAGATTTAAGTTATCTTCATTTCTGCTGACATCTTCGTCTGTTGAAGTCAGTGTTACAAGAAGTTGTTGTGAATGCAGCAATAATGCTGCCGTTGGGTTTTCAAGGGTATTTAGTTCATTTAACATAGTTGGGTCCTCTTCTGTGATATTGGTTTCATCGTTTATATCATTATTGTTGTCTGATATTAAATTTTCTTCTTGAGACATGGTATTATCTGTTGTTGAATCTAGTTTTTCCTGTGTTTCTTGCTCATCTGAATCAGCGAATACAGTCTTTATTACGGTTAAATCTACAATTGCCTCGGCAATACTTTCTTCTGCGGCTGTATTTATCTCTGTTGCTATAGTACTGTCACAATTCCTGCCAAATGCTTTTAAATTGCCTATAGTACATACATTATTGATAGTTGCATCTTCATTATCACTTTCAATTATAGAGACTGAAGCCTTTTCAGTTTTATTAAAAGTTTTACTGTCTAAAATTTTTGAAAAATCTGCACCGGCTTTAGAAACACCCTCACCGTACGGCAAGTTGTTATCTTGAACAGTATTTAAATTATTTAATAATGCTTGTGTCATTACTTAAATCTAAACCTCGCTGATGTTATATCATCTATTTCTTTTGCCTCTGCCTGCAAAAATTCTTTGTAGTACTCTTTTTCTTGTTTTTCCTTAAGCTTTTTTAAAACTTCTACTTTTTGGTGTGCTTCTAATACTTCTTGCTGTTTTCTTTTTAAAATAGCTTCAGTATTTTGAATAATTCTTTGTTGATTTGCAGCATCTCCTATAAGCTTAATGCCATAATCACGATGCATTTCAACTTGCGGAATATCCAAATTATCAGAAACACTTAAGTTTTCAAGGTTATTTTTGTTTGTCTCTTGAGCAAGGATAATATTTTGAAGCTTTTCTTTTTGAGAATTCAAAGCTGATAGAATTCTGGACATTTCCATCTGCCTATCTTCAAGTTCCTTTTCACGCATATCAAGTATTACCTGCATGCGGAATTTGAATTTTTTCAACTTACCTACCTCGTCCAAGCGTACTATGAGTACCTTTATTACTTTACACCATGTTATAGCCTTACACCTCATATATTTGTAGGAATTTTTTATAATAAGATTGAAAATACAGAAAAGGGATACATATTACCAAATTTTTGTGAAGTGTTGCTATTACTTCTTATCACAACACGCCAGTTCAGTAAAAACATATATAAAAAAAATCTTTATTAATAAAAGATTTAAAGTAATAACTTTTCTCTCTTATTTTATAGATTTTGGGTTATTTACGATTCGTAAACTTTAATACTTTTAAATTAGGACAATACTTACTCGCACACTAAACACGAGATAAGATTTTCACATTTATATGAAACCTTTCTGCAGACTACACAAGTTCGGTTTTTTCAATTTCCTCTGTTGTAGTAAACTTAACAACATCACCTTCTTGGATATCATTAAACTTAACAAATGAAAGACCGCATTCAAAACCTTGTGCAACTTCTTTAACATCATCTTTGAAACGTTTAAGCTGATCTACAGAACCTCTAAATATTTCTTTACCGTCTCTAAATATAGCAGCTGTATCATTTCTGTTAATTTTACCTTCTGTAACATAACAACCGGCAATCTTTTGAGTTTTTCCTATAGTAAATATTTGTCTGATTTCTGCTTGACCTGTCTGTATTTCTTTTACATCAGGAGAGAGTAATGATATCATCGTATGTTCAATATCTTCCAAAATTTGATAAATGATATCATATTTCTTTATTGTTACACCTTCTCTTTCAGCTGCTGCAAGAGCGTTTGCATCTTCTTTTACTGTAAAGCCGAGAATTAAAGCATTTGATGCAGATGCAAGCATTACATCCGCTTCTGATATATCACCTACACCAACGTGAATAATTTTTGTCACAATTTCTTTTGATTCCAGTTGAGCAATTGCCTGTGATACAGCTTCTGCTGAACCGTGAGTATTTGCTTTGATAATAAGATTTAGATGCGGAACATCATCTTCTGCTGCACCTGCTTCGCGTCTCATATGAGCAGGTAGCATTGCTTCTAATCTTCTGTCACGTTCTTTTTCTTTTCTCTTATCTACAATAGCTTTCATTTCTTTTTCATTTTGAACAACTTCAAAATAATCACCTGCATTAGGAACTTCTGTTAAACCTAAAATTTCAACCGGTGTTGAAGGTTCTGCTTTAACAATTCTTTCGCCGGAATCAGAAAGTAACGCTCTGACTCTTCCGCAAGCAGTACCAACAACTACGCAGTTACCTGCCCTTAATGTTCCATTTTGAACTAAAAGTGTTGCTACAGGACCTTTACCCTTATCCAAGTTTGCTTCAATTACAACTCCTGATGCTTCTGCCTTCGGATTTGCCTTCAAATCTTGAACTTCAGCTACAAGCAATATATATTCAAGAAGTTCATCTATCCCGTCTCCCATAAGTGCAGAAACGTTTACAGTAATTGTTTCACCACCCCAAGCTTCAGGAACCAGACCATGTTCGGTCAATTGCTGTAATACTCTGTCAGGATTTGCACCCGGTTTATCACATTTGTTTACAGCAACAATAATTGGTACATCAGCTGCTTTTGCGTGGTTAATTGCTTCAATTGTCTGAGGCATTATACCATCATCTGCCGCAACTACAAGAATTGCAATATCTGTAGCCTTTGCTCCTCTTGCACGCATTTCCGTAAATGCTTCGTGACCCGGAGTATCAACAAAAACAATTTTCTTTTCATGCTTGTTATCCAAGTAAACGGTATAAGCACCTATAGATTGAGTTATTCCGCCGACTTCTGTTGCAACTATTTTGTGCTTTGAGGCTCTTATACTATCAAGTAATGTTGTCTTACCATGGTCAACGTGTCCCATAATTGAAACTACAGGAGCACGCTTTTTCAAAAGTTTTTTATCAACTTCTGTAAGAGCTTTTTGTTTTTGTTCTTTTTCCATTTCTTCTTCTACAAAAGCATCAAAATCTTCATCTAATACTTCCAATTCATACTCAGCACAAACTTTTTTAATTGTATCTACATCAATAAGTTGGTTTACTGTTGCCATTACCCCTTGGAACATCAGAAATTTAACGATTTCAGCCGGAGTTTTTTGAATCTTATCAGCAAGCTCCTGAATAGTCATTGCTTGATTTACAACTAAAGATTTAACTTCTTCTACAGCTTCTTCTTTATGAGATTTCTTTTTATGTTTTTGAGCAGCAGCTTTCTCAAGAGATATCATTTCTTGATCTTCTTTTCTTGAATTAAAGTCTTTCTCTTTCTTTTTACCGCCATCATTACGTCTTTTAGAAGAAGGACCGCCTTTGCCTTCATATATTTCCTGCGGAATTATACGGCGTTCAACAATTTTCTTTTCTCCGGATGGTTTGTTAAATAGTTTTCTTTCTCCTTTGTCTCCGAATTTACCGTCTTTATTTCTACCGTTTGCATCTGCTTCACCGGTATTTCTTGGAGCCTTACGGACTATCTCAATTCGAGACTGGTTTTTATACTCAATTTTTGTTCTTTCAATTCTGACTTGCGGTTTTTCTGCTTTTTTTATAACCGGCTGTTCTTTTACTTCAGTTTTTTCCTGTTCTACCGGAGTTTTAGATTTTTCGATTTTTTCTACTTTTTCTATTGCCGGCGCTTTTTGAACTCTTTGAATTCTTTCAATTTGTGGTGCAGCGGGTTTCACAGTTTTTTTAGGCTCTTCTTGAATAATTTCTTCATGAGGAGCTTTTGATTTTTTCACAACAAATGCCTTTGGTTTAGCTCCTGAACTTTTTGTACCATATCCTAAATGTTCTTTAAGTTTGCGAATTTGCGCCGGTGTTACCGTATTTGAATGAGATTTTACAATAATATCAATCTCTGCAAATTTTTCTATAATCTCTTTACTTGTTTTTCCTAATTCTTTTGCTAATTCACTAACTCTTAAACTGTCC
>CADBTL010000078.1 GCA_902797575.1 uncultured bacterium | reverse complement strand
TGTGTTATTAAACAATCTACTCAAACTACTCAAGAGACAGTTAAACCAAATGATAATGAAAACAAAGTTATAAAGAAAAAAAATGACGTTTCTTGGATTAGAGATGCAATGCCTACCAGTGATAATCCTTTGTCTATATCAAGCTCAATAAGTGGTGATTGTGCGACATCTTTAGGAAAAGCAGCAATGCTTAAAAATAATTCACCTACAGAGAATTCAGATACAGGAAGTGAAGACACTGAAGAAATTGATTCATATGAATTGCAGCAGAAAGAAACAGACGCAAATAAAATTGAAGATTTATCAAATGCAAGTGATGACGAAGGAAATGGAAATCCTTTGAACACATTAATTGAAAAAAAAGGTTTTGCGAACGGATATAATTCTAAAAATTTTGCAGGAATTCATAACGAAATAGACAAACAAAATCATACTTTTGCCCAAAAAGCAACAATATATTCGGATAATTTATGGAGCAAAAATGAAACGACTATAATATTTGGCGGAATTGCTAATTATACATTTAACAAGTCGCAAGAGGAAAGTACTAAAAACTTTAATTATAACGTATATGCTTTTGGAAAACAAAAATTTAAAAATTATACTTTTGGTCTAGGTGCGATTTGTTCCCAAAATGACGATGTGCGAAAAATTAGTATAAGTGCGGCGGCAATGGAAAATAACACAAAACTTCGTTTGGGTTTCCAAAAAGACATAACTAAAATTCCTGGATTGCCGGCACAAAACAATACTCATATGGACATTGGTATTGGTGATGAGTCAGGTTATTTGGATGAAAACAAATATAACAGAAGAGAAAAAACTGATATAGAAGAAACTCTGGAAAATGATAAAATAGGAGATTTGGATCCGCTTCCCAAAGGAGAGGATATTGAAATTGACACAAATAATTCAGAAAAACCGCAAAATACGGTAATAAAGCTTATTATATCTGATACAAGTGAAAAGAAAGAGTATGGCATAAATGCAGGATATATTTTTAGAAAAGTTACTCAAAAACGAAATTACGCATTTATTATGCCTTACGGAACTATTTCGAATCTGAATGTAGATTCAAATGAAGGAATAAAAATGGCATTGGGAGTAAATACAGGAAACCATGTCGACTGTGATAATGGTTGGAATTATACAACAAAAGGAATGTTGGAAGTGATGCGAGAAGCCATTAATGGGAGTCGGCCCAGTGATAATTTGCTTGCTAATATTAACTTTAAAGCCGCAAAGAAGAAATTTAGCGGAGAATTATCTTTTGGCACATATTTAAATAGCAATAATACAGATTGCAAATATGCTGAAGCTAAAGTATATTATCAGGCAAATGAAAATCTAAAAATAGGATTGAAAGCAGCTGCTGCAGACTATAAATTTGATAATGACAGACAAAATATATACGCAATTACTGCAGGTGTAAATTACACGCTGTAAGATTTGTATTTTTGGAAAATAATATAGAATGTTTCTTTATATCTCGAGCTCACGGATAAGTTAATATATTAACTTATGTTACAAAAAATGTTAAAAGTGAAATTGGTGTAATTTTTTTTACTTTATATATATGTAAGATATTTAAAGAGAGTTTATACGGTGAATTTTTTCGAGTCACAGTTTTATAATGAGAAAGAAACAGCCGGTTTCCGAACGCTGAATCCGTTTGGCGTTCAACCATCATCACGACCCGCACCAAAAGTGAATACAGCCGGTAATAATAATCCTGATGTAGGAACATGTCTTGCTCGAGGTGTAACTGCTGCTGAGGAAGTCGGTGCTGCTGATAATGAAAATAACTTTTTTATGACAGGCATGGGAGTATCTTCTGCGGAAGTGTCTGCAGTAGATGTTCAAAATATGACTCAGAGAATATCCGGTTTTAAAGTAGCTTATACGAACTTTACAAGTTCTCCGTCAAAAGACAGTGCTCAAGCACTTAAAGATGCATATTTAGGACAAAACGGAGACAGTCCTATAGATAATAACAGTGTAAGACAATTGTACGAAATGAAAGAGGCACAAGTAGAACAATTATTAGCAGCATAAAATTATAAAAAGATAATAATAAACAATAAGCTATGAATGACTTTTTATAGCTTAGAATAAAATATTACCCATCTTACATCTTACAAACTATTTTGCCGAGCGTTTGCTCGGTTTTTTTTATTGCTTAAAAACAAGATCGGGTTTACGTGCAGCAAGAGTTTCATCAACTTTTTTAATCGGAGTTGTTTGCGGTGATTTTAGGACTTCTTCAGGATTTTCTTCTATTTCACGAGCAATTCTTAACATTGTATCTATAAAATTATCTAATACTTGTTTACTCTCTGATTCTGTAGGTTCTATCATAATGGCTTCGTGAACTATTAGCGGAAAATATATCGTAGGCGGATGACAGTTTGAATCCATCAATCGTTTCGCTATACCTAAAGTAGAAACACCTTGTTTATGTTGTTTTTCGCCTGATAAGACAAACTCGTGCATACAAGATTCATTATAAGGCAATTCATAAACACCTTTTAGCTTTTCTTTTATATAATTTGCATTTAAAACAGCATCTGCGCTTGCTAATTTTAAATTATTGCCCATCATTAAGATATATGCATATGCTCTTACCATTACTCCAAAGTTACCGAAAAAGCTGCGAACTTTTCCTATCGAGTGCGAAATGTTATAATCTCTTACATATTTGCTGTTTACTAATTTTATAATAGGAGAAGGAAGAAAGTCTTTTAATTCTTCTCTTACACAAACAGGTCCTGATCCAGGTCCTCCGCCACCGTGTGGTGTTGAAAATGTTTTATGAAGATTTAGGTGAACTACATCAAACCCCATTAGACGAGGATTTGTCCACCCCATTATGGCATTGAAGTTTGCTCCGTCATAATATAATAATGAACCGTTATTGTGCATTAATTCTGATATTTCCAAAACATTCTCTTCGAAAATACCTAAAGTATTCGGATTTGTCATCATAATCGCTGCAACATTCTCATCTAACAAGTTTTTTAATGTTTCAATGTCAACTTGCCCTTTTTCGTTAGATTTAACTTCAACAATATCAAATCCGCACATTTTTGCACTTGCAGGGTTTGTTCCGTGTGCAGAATCAGGAACAATTACCTTTCTACGGTTTAGTTCTCCTTTTACCTCAAAATATTTTTTTATAATCATCATGCCGGTTAATTCACCGTGAGCTCCTGCTGCAGGCTGCAATGTTACAGCATCCATACCGGTTAGAACCTTAAGGGCTTCCTGAAGGTTAAACATTAGTTCCAATGAACCTTGAGCGTCATCGTCTTCTTGCTCGGGATGAAGTGAACAAAAATTTTCTAAAGACGCCAATAACTCGTTGACCTTTGGATTATATTTCATAGTGCAAGAACCGAGCGGATAGAAGCCTTTTTCTATGCAGAAGTTTTTGTCACTTAATTCCTTATAGTGGCGCATAACCTCTAATTCGCTAAGCTGCGGTAAGCCGATGGGATTTTTTCTTATTAATTCTTGCGGTATAAATTGACCTAAGTTATACTCCCCAAATGATACACCATCAACACCGGCAGTATTAGCGGTGTTAACCCCTTCAAATATCGTCTTCATCTTCTATTTTTTCCTGTTTTAAAAGTTCTTTTTTTACTTTATCTAATGCATTCTGTATAATTCTTGAAATCCTTGATTGAGAAATATTAAATTCTGCTGATATATCCTTTAATTTTTTATCATAAAAATATTTTGCCTCAATAAGTTCTTGTTCCCTTGGAGAAAGATTTTTCATAAGCTCGCAAATTCTTTTTTTAAGTTCAATAACTTCTGCTTTTTCTTCCGGATTTCTGTGGTGGTCTTTTATTTGAGTAGGATTTTCTGCCTCTTCTAATTCGTCTATGGAAAGAATTGTTTTATAAACAGCATCTTTAATCTGTTCTTTTTCTTCTTTCTCATTTTTCATAACATACCACTTGTATCTGCGGCGCATTTCATTTCTTATTGCCCATTTGATAGCTTTGGTGAGGTATGCTGTATTAGGCGCATTATTCTTTGGGGAATGATTTATTGTAAGATAGTATACTGTATAATTAGCCAATGCAATGACTTCTGTCAACTCAATCAAACCGAGGGTGGAAAATTTTTTAAACTCGACTTTTGAAACAGTTTCTATTAATTCCTTGTATTGAGAAAGATTAGCTCTTCCTTCTCTTTCCTTGCTTATAGAATTTAAATCCTTCATATGCTAATTATTTTAGCTAAAATTAATAGCAAATGCAAGAAGATGTGAAAAATAAAATATTTTAATATATGTTCTATATAATAAAAACATTGTTTATAAAATTTAAATAGATTTTCTAATTATTATAAAAATATAAAAAAATAAAAAAATGTTTTTTTGTAACGAAATTTTGTATAATTTAAAAAAATTTAAAAAAAATTTTGCAAATGTGATTACAAATTGAAAGAGGTTTGATAATAGGGAGATAAGTAAAAGATAAAAAAATAATAGTTTTGTCGTTAAAAATAGTTTAAAAAAGAAAAATTTTTCTGTTAAATTTTTGATTTTTTATTAGAAATTTTTATCCAAAGAATCTTTTTTAATAAATAATGAATGGTTAAAACACAGTTATACTAATAAAAATAACAATACTTGTAAGAAAAAATGAACCCCAGTGGTTTTTTTTGTAATAACCCCAGTGGAGTTTTTTGTAATAACCCCTAATGAAAATGAAAATGAAAATGTAAATGAAAATGTAAATGTAAATTTTAATAAATTGCAAGAAAATTAGCAAAATTTTAAATAAAATGGGAGTTTTTTATTCTAAGCATGCTCTTAGGCATAAGAACAGGTGTTTTATGTAAAAACGATAAATATTACTTAAAACACTCAAATAAGCCTTAATCTTCATTCTAGTAGGCTTAGATTTAATGTTTTTATTATTAACTCGGCAAAAACTACAGAATAAAAAATTACAGAATTTTTAATAAAATTTTGCATAAAAAATGATTAAATATTTTAAATAAAAAATTGGATTATTTTTTATTTAAAAATTAATTTCAGTTAGATTATTTTTTTTAATTTTTGCCAACACGCATGAAAAATATTTTTATATCTTGCACATTCCGGATCTAATAGGTAAAGCTGCCCTGATTCTGACAGACCTATTTGGTGGATACCGTAACCTCCCAAATCCCAAGTTTTGTACCCCTTTTTAGCAATCATATCTTTGATTTGATTCACAAAACCAGTGTTCAAATTGTGTTGGTACAACTTTTCTTCAAAATAATAGTAAACCTTACCGGATTTACCTTGCTTTTTAATCGGAACATCAAAATCTTCGTGTGGTCTTCTTAACGGGAAATGGTTGTTTCTTGTGAGTTTTAAAACGTCACCGTCCTCTGTTTCATAAACAATTGCTGATGAGCCTTCACCAATTTTCCTGTTAATTTTGGTTTCAGCTAACTCAGTATCTTTGCAGATATTTTTAATATAATAGTCAATATCTCGTGCCATATTAACATAGCCAAGCTGATTTTTTCTGCTTAAGAGATTTGCTTTTTCATCTTGTAATGTTTCAATAATCGTTTTTGAATGTAAAGAATTTATTTGATTGTCCATACTAATATAAAAACGAAAAAAAAATAATTTGTTAGTAAAATATGATATGGAAAAAGTTAAAAAATGTATCTCTGCTCACAGGTCGCTCGAACTTGAAAAACAAGTTCTCACCTTTTATATCGCCAATAAAAAAAGGGCTACTTGCCCTATTTAAATAAATGGTGGGCGATACAAGGCTCGAACTTGTGACCCCTTGAATGTCGTTCAAGTGCGCTACCAACTGCGCCAATCGCCCATTTTGTTTTTTTAGCTTGTAGCGCACTCCGTGCTACCTCTCGCAAAATATGACATTTAGTCATATTTTGTTCGGCAGAGTCAACTGCGCCAATCGCCCATTTTGTTTTTTAGCTTGTAGCGCACTCCGTGCTACTACTAAGAAAATGTAATACTATGTTACATTTTCTTTGGCAGAGTCTTACCTCCCACTAAATATGACATTTAGTCATATTTAGTTCGGCAGAGTGCCAATTGTGTTTGCCAGTCTCTGCAACTATAAGCTGTTTTATATCAATCTTATCAACTGACAAGTATATCATAATACAAAAATTATAAAATTGACAACAATAAAGGAAAAATCATAGAACTTTCAGCAAATACTACATTTTTATGGATTTATATTCTCTATGTTTTCATTTAATTCCGGAATTTCGTCAAATAACATACTGTCATCGGAGGATTTGACATCTATATAAATATTACTGTTTTGCAGTTCTTTAAGCTCATTGTATGAATTTTGACCATATATTGATTGAATACCATCTTCAATACTCGCATCCTCCAATATCTCAAGGCTTGAATATAATTCTTCTAACGAATTTATCTCTGATGGTGAAAATGCCGCAGTCATGCCGGTGTCTCCTAGTTTTCTATATATTTTATTCATTTTATCGAGCATTTCATAGTTAGAACAGTATCCGTTCTTATATGCTTTTTGATACGCTTTTATTGCTTTTCGGTACTGACCTTTTTTATAAAAAAGATTTCCCAGATAATAGTATGGTTCTGGGCGTTTTGGTTTTATACCTATTGCCTGATAAAAATTTTCTTTTGCTAAAGAATCTTTGCCTATGGCACTGTACAATTGTCCAAGTTTTAGATAATAAATTATGTTTTGAGGTTCTTTGTTTTTCAGAATATTATACAAATTTAACGCTTGTGTCATGTCGTCATTAACTGTTTTAGAATTAATTGCAGAATTGTAATAAAAATCGGCCTTTCCTAAAATTTCCCCTTTATTTATCTGTGAATAATCTATTTGCTCAGAATTATCAACACTGCCTTGAAGTGCAGAGTAAGATATATTAACAGACAAGAATATCATTAAAACTATAAATAAAAATTTACTCAAGTGACTCATATAATTTATCTTAACATTCTATAATAATATCTATTATATCAGATTATTTTAAAGTAAAATATTTTTAAGAGGATTTTATATTGAAAGAGCTTGTTTGTTTAGCAGTTTTTATAATTTTATCAACTTTATTTGCTATTGCAATGATTGCAGCCGGATTAATTTGTCAATATAAAAAAAAATCCGCAGTTAAAAATTCTACCTATGAGTGCGGAATCAAGCCGTTTGATGATGCAAGAGTAAGATTTGATGTAAAGTATTTTAATTATGCTGTAATGTTTTTGATTTTCGATATTGAAACTATCTTTCTGTATCCGTTTGCAGTTTTTGTAAATGCGCTCGGATTATTTGCAATAATTGAAGCATTTATTTTTATATTAATGCTTTTATTAGGGTTATTTATAGCAATTAATAAAAAAATGTTGAGGTGGGTATAATGAGTTTTGTTATCACTTCAATAGACTGGATATTGAATCAAGCAAGAGCAAATTCGCTTTGGCCGCTTACATTTGCAACTTCTTGCTGTGGTATTGAGATGATGCATACAGTCGCATCAGATAATGATATTGCAAGATTCGGTTCCGAAGTTTTTAGAGGTTCTCCAAGACAAGCAGATTTATTAATCTGTGCAGGAACTATAACACACAAAATGGCACCTGTGTTACTTCGATTATATGAACAAATGGCGGAACCAAAGTATGTAATTGCAATGGGTGCTTGCACTTGCGGAGGCGGAATGTTCTGCGATAATTCTTATTCCGTAATCCGTGGTATCGACAAAATCATTCCTGTTGATGTCTATTTGCCGCAATGTCCTCCTAAACCCGAAGCTTTAATTGATGCTGTAAGAAAATTGCAAAAAAAGATTGTTAAGAATGAATCAATATTAAAAAGAAAAGAATTTTTGAACTCTCATTATACAAAATTACACGAATACGGAGAAATACTTACGGAGGTTCTGCAATGAATATAGAAGAACTTAAGCCTATTTTAAACAATATTTATATAGAAGGAAATAAAATTTGTGTAAATAATAACTTGCACAAAACATTGGCTTTTCTTAAAGATAATTATTACTATGATATGCTAAAATCAATTACAGCCGTTGATATTAAGAATGCGATTGAACTGATTTATAATCTTTATTCGACAGAAAATGAAGAAGAAGTACTGATATCTGTCAAAGTGGAAAAAGAAGCGGAATCTGTTTCGGATTTATATGATTCTGCTATTGCAGATGAAAATGAAATATATGATATGTTTGGTGTTTATTTTAATGGTCATGAAAATCTGAAAAGGTTATACATGCCGGAAAATTGGGATGGATATCCTTTAAGAAAAGATTACGTGCAAGATGATACGAGGTTAGCTTGGAATGACAACAACGACGAAGCTTAAACTAAATCTTGGACCGCAGCATCCGTCTACTCATGGAGTTCTAAGGCTTATTCTTGAACTTGACGGTGAGAAGATATTGTCTTGTGAACCTGATATTGGTTATCTTCATAGAGGTATGGAAAGAATGGCGGAGGGATTAACATATGTTCAGTATCTTCCGACTGTCGACAGAATTGATTATTTAGCAGGGTTTTTCTATTCTGAGCTTTTATGCAGAACTGTGGAACAAGCATTAGGTGTTAGTTTATCAGAGCGAGTGAAAACTATTCGTGTAACTATGTTGGAATTGTGTCGTATTGCATCTCACCTTTTATGGATAGGCGCCTTTCTAATGGATTTAGGTGCTGTTTCACCATTCTTTTATGCTATGAGAGAACGTGAGATGATTCTTAGATATTTTGAAAAATTAACCGGACAAAGAATGATGTATAACTATTTTGTATTTGGCGGTGTTCGCAAAGACATTGATTATTTATATGACATAGAAGATATTATAAACATTATTCCTGCAAAACTTAACGATTACGAAAAAATTATCTCTGAAAATCCTATTTTTATACAAAGAACAAAAAATAAAGGGATATTAGAGCCGGAACTCGCAATTAATAATTCAATAACAGGTGTTAATTTAAGAGCTTCCGGTATTAATTATGATTTGAGAAATTCTGATTATTTATATACGGATATTGACTTTAAGCCTATAGTAATGTCCGGCAAAGATTCTTTTACAAGGTATAAAGCAAGATTGGAAGAAATTAGAGAAAGTATAAAAATAGTTAAAACCTGTATTACAAAGTTAAAAAAGAATTCTAACTTTGAACAAAAACTTATAAATCCTTTAACTTTAAAACTTCCGGACGGGGAATTTTATAGCGAGATAGAAGCTCCCCGAGGTTTGGCATCTGTTTATATTAAATCTCAAGAACAGGATAAACCCTATAGGCTTAAATGGAGAACCGGGTCATATTACTCTGTGAATTTGCTGCGAAAACTTTTAGTGGGTGAGTATCTGAATGATGCGATTGCAATATCAGGTTCTCTTGATTTTATATTGCCGGAGGTAGACAAATAATGAACTACCTTTATCATTTGTATATAGAGTTTTTAACTAAGTATGGAATACCAAAGCTTTTTGGTGATATAACTTTTTACGTATTGCCGTTCTGTTTGTCAGCAGCGGTATTAATGCTCGTGGTTCTTTTTCTTGTTTTATTTGAAAGAAAACTGTTAGGTTGGTTAACACAAAGAAAAGGCCCAAACAGAGTAGGGATTTGGGGAGTATTACAAACATTAGCTGATGCACTAAAGCTGTTATTAAAAGAGAATGTTACTCCTGATAAGGTTGATAAATTTTTGTTTAATCTTGCACCTATATTAGTTTTTATTCCTGCAATGACCGTATTTTGTATCATACCGTTCAGTGCGGAATATACGTTTGTTAATACTTCTACAAATGTTATTTTGTATTTGGTATTAGTTGCGTTTCCCATGCTTAGCCTATTTCTTGGCGGTTGGGCAAGTAATAATAAATATGCTCTCATGGGTGCAGCCAGAGGAATTGCTCAAATTTTAAGTTATGAGATTCCAATGACGTTTGTTGTTTTATCTGTAGTAACTCTTGCCGCATCTATGAATATGACAGGTATAACACTTGCACAATATTCACGTAACGGCTTGTTAGGGTGGTTTTTTATACCTTGCATAATTGGTTTCCTCATCATGTTTATATGTGTTTTAGCAGAGCTTAATCGTTGCCCGTTTGACCTTCCGGAAGCAGAAAGTGAACTTATTTGCGGATATAATACTGAGTATTCCGGCATGAGGTTTGCTCTATTTTATTTAAGTGAATATACACTTTTGTTTGTTAATTCACTATTTATGTCAATAATGTTTTTTGGCGGGTATTTATCTCCGTTTGGTGTGTATTTGAGCCAATTATTATTTGGTGATACTCATCTTGGGACAGTATTAGTTTACTTTGAACAAGCATTTTGGTTATGTTTAAAGGCTTTTATGATTATATTTGTAATAATTTGGATAAGAGCAACATTGCCCAGACTTGCATCATTTGATTTATTAAAGTTTTCTTGGACCATTCTTATTCCGCTAGCAATATTTAATTTATTTATAGCAGTATTCATAAAATATACAATGGGAGGTGCATTATGCGGGCTCTCCTAGAAGGTTTATTAACGGTATTAAAACATTTATTTATAAAACCTGTAACGTTAGAATATCCAGAGAAAAAACGTTATCAATCAGACAATTTCAGAGGAAAGTTAGTTGTTGAAGGTTGTGTCGGATGTGGTGTTTGCAAAAAAGTTTGCCCGTCCGGAGCAATAGAATATACTAAAAATGAGCAGGGTAAAGTTGTTTCTTATACTTTTGATTTAAATAAGTGTATATTCTGTGGTAATTGTATGTATTATTGCCCTCATAAGGTAATAAATATGACTTCGGAATTTGAACTAGCAACTACTGAAAAAACAGATTTGAAGTTGACATATAAAGGAGGTGTAAATGATTAGTAATCCTATAGTATTTTACATTGCATCTTTTATCATTATCAGTTTTGCTTTTATTGCTGTATTTTTAAAAAATATTATATATTCATTGTTGTCTGCGATAATGGTGTTTTTTGCAGCATCGATTTTCTTTTATGTGTTAGGAAGTGAATACAATGCAATTATTCAAGCTGCAATATACGGACTTGCAGTACCAGTTATTATTGGTATTTCAATAATGTTTACAACCGGAAATGAAAAACAAAAGCAAGGATTTACACTTCCGTATGTGACAATTCTTTCCGGTGCAATCTTTATATTAGCTTTTGTTTACATAATAATGATATCCTTGGTAATGATTCCAAATTCATTTCATTTTATGAATTTACAGCAGTTTAACTCTTATGATGTTATATCAGAATTTGCTAGGGGTATTTTTATTGATTATGTATGGGCATTTGAGTTGTTATCATTGCTTTTAACTATAATAATCGCAGGTTTTACTGTATTCCGAAGAAGGGGAGGATAAGCTTATATGGAAATAACTATATATCATTATTTATCTATAGGTTTGATTCTTTTTATAATAGGACTTGTTGGTTCAATAATATCCAAAAATGTTATAAAAGTTTTGATATCTATCGAATTTATGCTGACTGGTGTTAATATTAATTTTGTTACTTTCGCTGCTTACTGCGGAAATGATAAATTTGACGGATTTATAATGGCTCTGTTTTATGTAGGAATCGGAGCTGTTGAACTGGCTGTCGCATTGTATATATTTTATTTAATGTTTCAGAAAAAAGAAACAGACTGTATAGAAAAATATAGTGAGTTGTAAAAAATGGCAAATTTAATACTGGATAATATAACATTAATAATGCTTTTACCGCTTTGGATATTTTTAATTATAATGTGCGGAAGGTTTTTTTCTGTTTATGTGAATAAAAGATTGATTTATTTTTTAACTCTCTTTTCTTCTTTTGTAGGTGCTATTACTTGTGTTTATGCACTTTTTAGCTACAATGAACCAATAGAATTCGGATATCCTTTTATAAAAATTAATGACTTTGTAATATCTTTTGGTTTACAAATAGATAAATTGTCACTGATTCTTGCGTCAATTCTATTTATTATAAGTTTTGCGGTACAACTTTTTTCTGTATCTTATATGCAGGATGAAAAAAAGAGTTATAGATTTTTTGCAATGTTAAATTTATTCAATTTTGCGATGTCATTTTTATTGTTTAGTCCTAACTTATATCAATTTTATATTTTTTGGGAACTGGTAGGTGTTGCATCATACTTGTTAATAGGATTTGATTATAAAAAATCCGTAAAATCCGAGGCTTCAAAAAGGGTGTTTTTAATGAATCGTGTAGGTGACACCGCTTTAATTACAGGATTAATAGTTGTATCTTATTATATGTTTGCATATGCAGGAAATAAAACGTTTGTAACACTTAGTTTTGAAGATTTTAATGCAATATCAACTCTTTTAATGGCCTATACAACTACACCTGCTTTTTATATAATTTGCGCATTATTTATTATTGCAGCGATGGTAAAATCTGCTCAATTTCCGTTTTATAGCTGGCTGCAAGATGCAATGGAAGCACATACTCCGGTCAGTGCATTATTGCATTCTGCAACAATGGTTGTTGCGGGTGTATATTTGACGATTAAGATGATGCCTTTTTATACTCTTATGCCACGGACTTTGAATGCGTTAATAATTATAGGGCTGCTAACTGCAGTAATTTGTTCAATATTAGCATCTGTTGAAACTCATCCCAAAAAAGTCCTTGCATATTCAACCTCTGCAAATTTGGGTTTAATGTTTATAGCAGTTGGTTTAGTGAATATAAAAGCTGCAGTTCTATTACTTATCGCTCATGCTTTTATTAAATCCTTATTGTTTATTCTGATTCCAAAAATAAAATATATGTCAAAGATTAACTTTTTATTTTTTGCAGTAACATCACTTAGTTTAGCAGGCATATTATTTGGAGGTCTGGGAGCTAAAGAGTTATTATTTAAGAATATTGAATATAATCTGATATTATCATATTTATATTATTTTATTTGCTTTATGACAGGTTTTTACATAATTAGACTTACGATATTGCTTTATCAAGATCACGAAAAGACAGTTGCTGTAAATTTTACTGAATTGATATCATTTTTGATATTATTTTTCGGAAATGTCTTTTTGTATATTTTTATAAGAGGAGATTATAAAATCGCAGAGCCTTATGCGGCTGCAATTGGAGGAATTGTTCTGGCACTTTTGCTTGCCAAGCAAAATACATTAAGAAGATTTTCCAATACTCCTAAGCTTGTAGAAAAAGCATGTAATAATTACGTGCCGGCTTTTTATAATAAAATATCAAGATGTCTTAATAATACAGAAAATAAAATATTTTCCAATTACGGATGTATTATATGGATAGCAAAGCTTCCTGTCGTAATAACTAATTGGATTGAAATAAATATAATGAATAAAGCAGTGACATTTGTAAGTGATATTTCTAAAAATCTCTCAAGAAGGGATATGATATTGCAAAACGGAAACGTTCAATCATATAATGCTTATGCATTTATAATGATAACAATTATAACTGCTCTTGTGATTATAGGTTATACGTTAATATTTAGATAGATGGAGTTATTTAAAAAAGTCAAAAGAGGGAAAATATAAATGAATATATTATTATCAGTACCATTTTTAATTTTTATGCCGATGGTTTTGTCGCTACTATTGTTATCGCCGCTTTTTACTTCTAATGAAATACTAATAAGAAGATTCTCAAAAAGTGTGTTTGCAATTCATTTTTTGTACACTGTTTTAATGCTAATATTCTTTGATTCGGCAAATCCATACAGTTCGGTGATTAACTTTTTCGGACTTGATTGGATACAATCAATGGGAATTAAGTTTTCGTTGAAAATTGATACTATATCTATGATATTAGTAGTGTTAACTTCTTTTGTATTTTTAATGGCATCACTTTCGAGCAAATTTAATATACGAAAAAATCATAAGTTTTATTATTCAATGTTAATGCTTCTGGAAAGTTCTATATTAGGTATCTTTACGGCAAATGATATGTTTCTGTTTTTCTTATTTTGGGAATTGGAGATGGTTCCTGCATATTTTCTTATCGGAAGTAAATTTTCAGAGCAAAACGAATATAATGCAGATGCAAAAAAATCTGCCGTAAAGTTTATATTGTTTACGTTTTTTGGCAGTATGTTTATGCTATTGGGCTTTTTACTTTTGCATTATTATAATTTTGTTTCTAACGGAGTTCTTTCAGCCGGTTATGCAGATATCATTTCTTCAACAATTCCAAAGGGAATACAAATGTTAATTGCAATTTGTCTACTAATAGGATTTGGAGTAAAACTCCCGATAATTCCTTTGCACACTTGGCTTCCGGATGCTCATACAAATGCTCCTACACCTGTTAGTATGGTACTTGCGGGAATATTATTAAAAACAGGCGGATATGGAATTTACAGATTTAACTATGAAATGCTATCTGAGTCCTTTAAGACAATTGCGCCAATATTAGCAGTGTTGGCATTAATAAATATAATATATACGGCATTTGTAAGCTATGCTCAGACAGATATAAAAAGAATCGTAGCATATTCAAGTATATCAAATATGGGTTTGGTATTATTAGGCTTGTGCGCAATTAATAAAATCGGTTTATCAGCTTCAGTATTTCATATGGTTTCACACGGACTTGTGACTTGCGGATTATTTATGATTGCAGGAATAGTATATTTAAGATTTAAGAATAGAGATATTAATACTTTGCAGGGTGTTGCGGCTGTAATGCCGAGATTATTCGGATTTTCTGTATTAATAGTGCTTGCATCAATTGGAATACCTCTTTTTGCACCATTTATCAGTGAAGTGTTAACTATTATTGGTGCTATGAATTCTGATTTTTCGGATGTAATAAAATTTGCAGCATTATTCTCTCTTCCGCTTTTAATATTGAGTTCGTGTTATATGTTAAAATTCTTACATAATTCGTTTTTTGGAGAAGTAAAAGAAGAGTTTTTAAAAGTTAATGATTTATCTGTGCATGAATTTGTTATATTAGCATCCATTTTGTGCGGATTGATTATATTTGGTCTGTTCCCGAATGTAATATTAGGAACAATAACAGGATAAAAATAAGGAAATAAAGGTTTTTAAGAGATGATTAACGATATATTTAGTATAATGTTGCCGCAAATGTCATTGGGCTTTTTTATAATATTGCTTTTGTTTTTGAGTATGGTTTTATCACCAAGATTATATAAATATTCAAGGCTTATATCAGTTATCGGAATTTTTTGTTCAATTGTCTTACTTTCGACCGTACAAACAGAGCCTCAATATTTTGGGTTAAGAAATTCTGTTATGTCTGATAGTTATACGCTGCTATTTCAGTTTGTTATTTTAGTTTGTGGCTTTTTGGTAGCGCTTCTGTCAAAGAATCTTATAAAAACGAAGAAAAAACATGCATATACATTCCATGCAATACTTTTGACTGCGATTTTTGGTGCAATTAATATTATTTCAGCAAATGATTTCATAACGCTGCTTATATCTCTTGAATTACTGGGCTTTTCTACTTATTTTTTAATTTCTTTTGCAAAAGGATATTATTCAAAAGAAGCTGCATTTAAGTATTTAATAACATCAGCTGTATCAACAGGAGTCTTTTTGTTTGGGGTTTCCTATCTGTACGGAATTACAGGAAGCTTAAACATTTCTCAAATATATGAATATATAACAGTAAACGAAACATCATTAATTTATTCAATTTCTGCTATTATTATTGTATTGGGACTTTCTTCAAAACTTGCAGTATTTCCTTTTGCAAATTGGATTATAGATGTTTATAAAGGGTGTGATACTTCCGTTCTTGCATTTATATCAACAATTCCCAAATTAGCTATGTTTGGTATTATATGCAGGTTAATGGTTTTCCCGCTAAGTAACAGTTTTGAGCTCACATTTGTAATTGCAATACTGGCATTAATAACAGCATTATGGGCAAATACTTATGCAATAAGAGAAAATAATGTAAAAGTTATATTTGCCTGCTCAGCATCAGCAAATGCTTCATATGCGCTTTTAACAGCAAGTCTGGTATCGGTTTACAATCTTTCTACGGTAATATTTTATCTTATTTGCTACGTATTTATGAATATAGGTGTATTTGCGTATTTAAACATGTATGGAGATAATAATTCTTTTGAGGTTGAATCGTTTAAAAGTCTTTATCATAAAAATCACGGACTAACTTGTGCGTATGCTCTTTTAATAATCAGTTTGGCAGGAATTCCAATAACATCAGGATTTGTTGCTAAAATATATCTCTTTTCGGCAATTGCAAATTCGGGTTTAATATTTGTTCCTTTTTTATTGGGATTGCTATTGCTCACTGTAGTAGCTTTATTTTATTATTTAAAAGTTCTATTACCGCTCTTTGAAGAATGTGATAAAAATAACGAGACCAAAATCTTGCCACCTAAGTTTTCACAAAAATTTGTTCTCGTTATTTCTGCTATTATAACTTTCTTTATTGGAATTTATCCTGAAGTGCTTATACAATTATGCAGATATATTGCGTATAATATATAAATCTACATTTCTAAATTCATTTGAGAGAATTGAACTATTTTATTTTTTCCTCTGTGCTTTGCGTTGTATAGAGCGTGTTCTGCATAACGAATTACAGTATTTGCATCTTCTTCAACATCTTTCATACAAGGATATGTTGATATTCCGCCTGAAATGGTAACTCTATGTGCTTCTTCTTCGCCGGCAGGGATAAATTCCATTTTTTCAACTTCTCTTCTGAATCTTTCAGCAAATAAGAATGCGTTATCTTCAGAAGTGTTAGGAAGTACCAATAAAAATTCTTCATCGCCATATCGTGTAACGATATCTTCTTTACGAGCCATTGCGTTAATTTTATTAGCAATATTTCTGAGTAATATATCACCCCATTCATAACCATACATATCGTTTACAACTTTAAAGAAGTCAAGGTCAAACAAAATACAAGATAATTTTGTTCCGTAACGTCTTGAACGCGAGATTTCTTCTTCCAAACGTTCTTGAAGGTATTTTCTGTTATGTAATCCTGTCAAATCATCAGTTGCTGATACTAATTCGACTTTATCTTTGTACTCTTTTATCTTAAGCAATGCTTTTGCACGAACAACTAATTCATCTATGTTGCCAATTGGATTTTTTATGAAATCATAACCTTCTGCTCTGACGGTTACATCAGTTCTTGTCGGTCCAAAGAATAAAATCGGACAAGAAAATTTATTTGTCATAAGAGTATTACGTGCAGCTTCTATGTCTTCTACTATTATCAAAGACGGATTTAAAACTGCATATTCTTTCATTTGTTCTATTTGAACTGTTTTTATTTCTGCTTCATCAATATTGGAAAGTGCCGTTTGAATGTCAGGCATCGGTTTTGTTGCATAAATAACTATATTACTCATAAAGCATCCTCTCTATAAAATTACACTATTTTCCAAAATTATACCAAATTTAGTTATAAAACTCAACAAACATTTAATTTATTGTATAAAAAATCCCTTGTTTATAGTACGATACAATCATAAAGTTAAAGGAGAGTTAATTATGTTAACAAAAAGTTCATCACTAAAAACAGTTTTTACAGGTGTTGATTTTTCTAAATATGAATCAAAAGCATCTGAGTTTGTAAACGAATTTGCATCACGTGCAAATCAGCAAGGTAAATTTTTAAATTGGGTAGATTTACCAAAGTTTCAATTAACAAGATTGGATGATATATATTCAATGGCTGAAGCATTAAAATCAAATACTGGAGCTTCAAAACTTAGTGTTCTTGGTATTGGCGGTTCTAAACACACAGTAGAACATATGCTTGGAATAAACGGATTAAATATCTGTGGTGAATCTATATTGTTTTATTCTGATGTTGATTCGATAAGCTGGGAAAGATTTTTATCAAAACTTGGCGGAGATGTTTTGTCTTCAAATTACCTTATTGCATCAAAATCAGGTTCAACATTTGAAACAAAAGACGGATTTTTGAGAATTCAAAAACTTGTAAATGATGCATATTTAGCAAAAGGCTTATCACAAGCAGACGCAGATGTTGCAACCGCAAAACATTTCATAGCGGTAACAGATAAAAACGCTGAGAAGAGTGAATTAAGAAGAACATCTATTGAACAAAAATGGCTTGGTGATTTATTCATTCATGATGATGTAGGCGGTCGTTTTTCAGCGTTTGATGACCACGCATTATTTACTCTTGCTTTTGCCGGCATGAAAAAAGAAGATATGGCATTAATGCTTAGAAGTGCACAAGAAATATCCTCACTTTCTTTATCATCTGATTTAGAATTGAATGATGCATTAAAAGAAGGTATTTTCTGGGCAGATGCAAAATTAAACGGAATTTCTGCTTCTGTTCATCAGTATATGGGCTCAATGTTTGAAAATACTGTATACTGGCATGCTCAAATGCAAAACGAATCAGTAAAAGATACGCTTAAACAAATTGCAAAAGTTCCGGATGCAATGCATCATTCTGCTGAAGCACACTTTAACCCTGCAAACAAGTTAGTATTTGCTCTTACAGTTCCTTGTGATAAGGGTGTATGTGCTACAAATGCTGATGCATATATCGAAGCGTTATCAAAATCATATGAATCGACAGGTGCATTCTTTAAAGAATATGTAGAAACATCAAAACTTGGTTTAACTCCAGAAGCTGCTGGAGCTGTAACTCAACTAAGAGCATTTGCAACTTGTTATCAGGAAATAGTTGAAGCGGTTATGCAAAATAAAGCTCTACCGGAAGTTCTTGATAGTGTACTTCAACCGCACGTAGAATTTTATAAGAAAAATTTAAAAGGCGGAGTTGTTGTTCCCGGAAGAATTGGTTAGAAATAATAAATAATAAATAATTATATTAAAGGCTCGAATTATCAAAATTCGAGCCTTTTGTATAACTAAATAAATTTAAATATTTCCGGAACTTTAAATTGATTGTTTTTGCTGATATTTATAATACATAAAAGAATAACAATTACATTAACTATCATAACAATCGGTAAAATAAAGATTCCGCAAATCCAACCGATAATCGGTATTATAGTGAATAATGATATAATAAACAGAGTTAATTCAAAGTTAAAAAATGCTTTAGCTATTTGATAAGTTGATTCACTGATATATTCTTTAGGTATAAATATTACAATCAGAGACGGTACGAAGGATAAAAATGCTGAAGTTAGTATCATTCCGATAGTTATTAATCTGTCTTTGTCATCTTTAAATTCAGGTACTAATATTTGCATAATAAAATCTCCTATTTTTATATATAGAATATTGGATTTTTTTTATTATGTCAAATGCTTATTTATGATTTTAGGAAAGAACTGTATTGTGCTTGCATTTGTGCAACAAGCATATCCATAGATTTAAATTTAGCTTCAAGCATTTCTTTATAGCGCGTAACTTCTTGATTTGCTTTTGTAATTTTTTCGTTTAAATTAGAAATTTGGTTATTATAAGATGCATTTTGTGCGTCAAAGTAACCGCTGACGCTGGCAAGCGCGCTTTCAAGTAATTCTTCAACTTTTGACAAAGCTCCTCCGCGTACTAATGTCGGGTTGCCGTTAACTGTATCCCAATCTCCGACTATTAATGTTTTTACAGCAGCTTCGTCCTGCGCAAATTTGGTGTAGAACGTGTCTTTGTCAAAGTTAAGTAATATAATATCAGATACATTTGTAGATATGTTGCTTGCAGCTGCGTTGCTTACGCTGATACCTATTGCAGAAAGATTTTTAAATGCAGAACCGCCAACAGAGCTTGTCATGTATCTTCTTAACTGGTCGCGTATTAATTTTAAACTTGATTGGTCAGCAAGAGTACCTTCTTTTTCAAGTGCATCATTTAGATTTATCATAAGCTCGTTGTATGTATCAACAACATCTTGCACAGCATCGGCTAAAGTTTCTTTGTCACGTTCTATTTTTAATGTAACAGTTTCACCTTCCGTTGCTTCTTTCAGATTTAGTGTAACTCCTTCAATTCTTGAGATATCGCTTTCTACAGTGTTGGAGTTTGAAGTATAAGTGGTTCCGTTTATTGTGAATTTTGCATTACTTCCAAGTTCTTGTGCCTTGATATTCATGCTTGATATTCCGTAAGCTGACGTTGTCAATCCAAGTATATCAGTAAAGTTACTTGTTCCTGCTTCAATGTTAACGAACATTGCTCCGGCTGAATTTGCTTTAATAACCAAGTTCCCTGCAACATTATCCCAATATGCGGTTGCTCCTGTTTTTTCGGATAATGAATTTATGTTTTGAATAAGTTGATTCATAGTTGTATTATTATCAATGCTTATTTCTTGGTCTCCGATATAGAAAGTTCCTGCTCTTACTTTACCATTACGGAATACATCATCAGCAGTAATTTTTGTATCACCGTTTACTTGATATAATTCTCTTGCGCTAATCACAGAACCGTCACCTTGAGCGTTAATCCCGACAACGGAACTGAAGTTTGTATTATCATTTGCAGCACCTACTTTTATTTCAGCACCTGATATTGAACTTATAGTTAGG
This sequence comes from uncultured bacterium, assembly GCA_902797575.1. Taxonomy (GTDB): domain Bacteria; phylum Cyanobacteriota; class Vampirovibrionia; order Gastranaerophilales; family Gastranaerophilaceae; genus CAG-196. Next base: position 1,983 of record CADBTL010000078.1, on the reverse strand, counting down.
AATCCGTCTTTGTTAAATGCAACCTGAACATCCGCTTGCTGAACACCGTTTACGGTAACAGTACCGAACGCATTTCTTAGTTGGGTATTGATATCATTGAATGTGCAGTTTTCTTCCAGTTGTATTTCTGTTTTTTTACCTTCTCTGTATATAGATAAAGTTCTTAATTTATTTTTTGATTCATCATAACCTGTAGTGATATTTAGGGTGCTGAGCTTTGTATTTAAGCTTGCGCTGTTTGCAGCAGAAATTACTTCTTCATTTTTAAGTACTGATTCAATTTCGCTGCTGCTTGATATAAATCCACCGATTTCGTTATTAAAATCAAACAGTGAAGTAGCAGAAACATTGGACGCATCATTGTTAATCAAATTAGCACCGCTTAATGTATTAATGTTTAATTCATTGTAACCGCTATGAACAGTGATTTTGCCTGCTGTAAGTTCTGCTTCAAGTCCCATTGAGCGGAATTTATCAAGAACAGAACCGATAGTTTCATCTTTTGAAACCTCTAGGTAATTTTTTTCACCGTCAACAATTACTTCTAATTTACCTGTTAAACCGTTGATAAATGATTCGTCTGTGTCTATAACGGAAGTTGTTTCATTATTTGTTTTTGACATTTGTGTAATTTCGGAGAGTTTTGTTTCTTCAGTAACATCAACAAACAAATCTTCATACGTAATAACATTTTGTGTATTACTTTCGTATGATTTTGCAATAACCCAGTTATCTCCGTCAGTACCGAGAATATCGAGAATATTAGAAGCCGGACCGCCGCCTGTATAATTTTCAAGTCTGCTGTTACCGTCTGCTTTAATAAGAACTTGACCGTTTTCTTTAATAACGGAATCAAAGCCAAAAATTGCGAGTTCATCAAGGAAAGTCCCGACTGTATCAACTGCGTTAATATATAGGTGAGTTTGAACACCATCTTTAATAAGAGTAATTAAACCTTCTCTAAAGCCGCCTTCACTAGTATTATTAGCTTCAATGATATTGGATAAAACAGTGTCCCTTGTAATTCCGTCAATAACTGCTTTCGGTGCTTCTAAGTGATTTGAATCATATATGTTGTTAAAGTTCCATTCTTCGAATAAAACATCAACTACGTTTGAATTTTGTACCTGACCTAATGCTGACGTTGCAAGATAGGATTTTTTATGACCATTCATTGCAATAGAACCGTCTTCTGCAATATCTGCGATAATTCCGTAACGTGCTACTTCTGCCATAAAGTCGTTAACCGTAGTGTCTTCTGTAATTTCGTGGGTTGTTCTTATACCGTCTTCGTAAATATAATATGAACCGGTTGTAATGCCAAGTGATTCACCGTCTGAATTTAGCAGGTTAACCATTTTTGTTGATCTGTTCATGACCGAAGCTGAGGTAGTATTCATGTTTAGTTTATCTGACACACCGTTTTCACCAAGAATAGTAGTATCAATTGTTGTAGTCCAGCCGCTTCTTATACCGAGGTCATAAGCACCTCCGGTAGCACCGGTAATCCAACCGTCATAAGTTCCTGTAAGAGTCATAACTCCGTTTTCGACGGCTGCGGAAATGCCGTAACCTGCAAGTGCAGTTAACATATCATCCATAGTACTAGTGCTTGTTACGTTAACGATATAATCATCACCGCCGTATTTAACAGTAATTGTACCGTTACCGAGTCCTAAGTCTCCAAAAGTCGTACTTAGATTCATTGTATTGGTAACGGTTCTGGTTTCTTGATTACCTGCTGTATTTGTTCCGTTAACAACAGTTGTTGTTCTTGTATTAAATGCTGTTGCAGCACCTAAATCAGCGGCGGAACCTGTTGCGGAAACGATGTATGCTCCGTCAGTTCCAGAGAAGGTTAAAGCTCCGTTATTAATACTTACACCTATTCCGTACGCTCCGAGCATACCGACTAAACCATCCCAAGTAGTAGAAGAGTCAATGTTAATTGTATGGTTTGCACCTTCATAATTTACTACGATT
>CADBTL010000077.1 GCA_902797575.1 uncultured bacterium | reverse complement strand
TTAAAATCAGATGTTTTCAAAAGACTGACAAAATACCAGCTTGATGCTATATTAAATTACGCAATGAGCTTAAAAACGAATGAATAATCTAATGACGCGAAAAAGATGATTTGAAAAAAACGTTCTTAGTACAGATTTTTTATGCTTTCAAATTTTTATTCCCATGCCCAAAAGATGTGTTAAAATAATTACATAAGATTAGGGAGGAGATTATATGAAGGATAAATTATTTTTAATGATTCCAGGACCTACACCGGTTCCTGAAAGTGTAATGTTAGAGATTGCAAAACACCCGATTGGACACAGAAGCAGTGAATTTTCTAAAATATTGCACAATGTTTATGAGAATTTAAAATACGTTTTTAGAACAAAAAATGATGTTTTTGTTTATACTTCATCAGGTACCGGTGCAATGTGCGCTGCACTGGAAAACCTTGTTAATGAAGGCGACCACGTTTTATCACTCGTTTTAGGGAACTTTGGTAACCGTTGGGCAAAGATTGCAGAATCAAGAGGTGCAATTGTTGATAAGATTGAAGTCGGAACAGGCGAAGTTATTGACCCTGAAGTTTTGAGAGCAAAACTTGCTGAAGATAAAGAAAAGAAAATTAAAATAGTTACTTTAACTCATTCTGAAACTTCAACTGGTGCAGCTAACGACGTCAAAGCACTATGTTCAATTATTCGTGAACACGGAGCTTTATCGGTAGTTGACGGTGTAACATCAGTTTGTGCTATGGAATGTAACCCTGATGAATGGGGTATTGATGTGCTGGTAAGCGGTTCTCAAAAAGGGTTTATGATTCCTCCGGGACTTGCTTTCTTGGTTGCAAATGAACGGGCCTGGAAAGTTTATGAAGAATGCAAACATCCAAGTTTTTATTGGGATTGGAGCGCATACAGAAAATCTGTTCAGGCTGATTCAACTCCGTTTACACCTGCCGTAAACTTGTTTGCAGGTTTAGATAAAGCATTAGAGATGATTAAAACAGAGGGAATTGAAAATATGAACGCTCGCCACAAACGTCACGCTATGGCTTTACGTTCAGCTATCAGAGCAATAGGTTTGGAGCTTGTTGTTAAGGACGATAAGAATGCAAGTCACTCAATAACCTCCATTTACCCACCTGAAGGAATTAGCGTTCCTGATATCAGAAAAACAATTAAAGAAGATTTTGACGTGCTTGTTGCAAACGGTCAAAATGCCCTAAAAGACAAAATTTTCAGAATGGGAACATTAGGTTTTGTCTGTGATAGAGATGTAATCTCAGCAGTTGGAGCATTAGAAGCAACACTTTATAAACTTGGTTACAAATTTGAACTTGGAAAAGGTGTTGCAACAGTTATAAAAAACTTAGCAGACTAGACGGCTTTTGGTGGAATAGCTTCACCTTACTTATTAAAAGGAGTGATGATGATTATAAACAAAAGTGATAACACTAATTTTGGTGCCGGGAATGTTTTTCTTAAGAGGATTAATTCCGAAAATACAATAAAATGTTATAATTCAATAAAAAAACTTGCAGAAGATAAAGGCATGGATATTTTTATAACAAAAAACAAAGAAACAAAATATCTTCCCAAGGAAGATATGTATATTGTTCTTGCACAAAAAGAGATTCCTGTTGTCACGCGGATGTTTTTTCCGGTTGGAAATATTCAAAGACATGGAACAGGTTGTGCCATAATAAGCAAAGAAGCTAATGAAGAAGAACTTTCTACAAAAATTTATAATGCGACAATGAATGCAATTGAAATCTTAGAAAAGAAGTTAGCAAAGTAATAAATAAGGTACGTCTTTCGACACACTAGCACCGAACAATAACAAGGAGGATAAATGAAAGTTTTAGTAACGGATAAAATAAACGAATCAGCAGGAAAGATAATTGAGGCAGTAGCAGAAGTTGATTTTTTGCCTACAATGAGCGAAGAAGAATTAGTTAAAGTAATTCCTAACTATGATGCTTTGATGGTAAGGAGTCAAACTAAGGTTACACCAAAGATTATCGAAGCCGGAACAAATCTTAAGATTATTGGTCGTGCTGGTGTTGGGGTTGATAATATTGATTTAAATGCGGCTACTCAAAAAGGTATCATTGTTGTTAACTCACCAGATGGTAACACAATGGCTGCCGCTGAGCATACTTTAGCTTTGATGCTTGCTATGGCTCGTAATATTGCACCTGCAGCGACTTCTACAAAAGAAGGCAAGTGGGATAGGAGTAAATATACAGGAACAGAGTTGTATAAAAAAACCTTGGGTATTATAGGCTTTGGAAAAATCGGCTCTCACGTTGGTGAAGTTGCTTTGGCTTTAGGAATGAAAGTTATTGTTTACGACCCGTTTAGTTCTAAAGAAATTGTTGAGAAAAAAGGTGCAGAGTATATTGAAAACTTAGATAATTTCTGGGGTAGACCTGATTTTATAACAGTTCATGTTCCAAAGAATAAAGACACCTTGAATATGATTAACAAAGACACAATCGCTAAAATGAAACAAGGAGTCAGACTTGTTAACTGCGCTCGAGGCGGTATTATAAATGAAAATGATTTAAAAGAGGCAATTAATAGCGGTTATGTAGCAGGAGCAGCAATTGATGTATACGAAAACGAACCTAATATTCAAGAGTGTCCGTTGATTCAATGTGAAAAGAATATTGTACTAACTCCTCATCTTGGCGCAAGTACTACTGAAGCACAAATGAATGTAGCGATTGATGTTGCTGAACAGATTAAGGAAGTTCTATCAGGAGGTTCCGCATCATCAGCCGTCAATATTCCGTCTTTAAGACCTGACAAATTAGAGCCGGTAAAAGACTATATGACAATAGCTGAAAATACAGGTGAACTTGCGGTTCAACTTTCATCAGGTGCTATAAAATCAATTGAGATAGTTGCAGATGGTGATTTAGCTGATAAAGATATTCAACCACTTGAAGTAGCAGTTCTAAAAGGTTCTTTATCTTCAAGATTGGAGGGTGTAAATTATGTTAATGCTCCTGTTATTGCTAAAAACAGAGGTATTGATATTTTATCATCTAAATCAAAAGCTAAAACAACTTTTGCAGGAAGAATTACTGTAAAATTGACAACTGACAAAGAAACAACTGTTGTAGCAGGCGCTCTTGTTACAAAAGATATTCCGAGAATTGTTAAGATTAACGAGTATGAAACAAGTATCAGACCGGAGAAACACGTCTTAATTGTTCCACACACAAACAAACCTTCAATGATTGCTCAAGTCGCTCGTGTAATTGGTGAAAAAGGTATCAATATCGGTTCAATGAACGTAGTTCAAAAAAATGATAAACACGAAGAGTCTATAATGGTAATCAATATTGATACAACTGTTGAGGATGAAACACTAAAGGCAATTGAAAAAATTGATGGAGTTCATAGTCCCAAATACGTTAAACTGACAGTTTAGGAGATTTTATGGCAACTGTACAAAAAATACAAGCATCTCTTTACGCAATGGGGAAAAGACTGCAAGGGTATCATTTGCTTAAAAATCCGGCAGGTTCTCCATCAACTGAAGTTAACATGATAAAAGAGTGGTATGGTATTACGAAACATTGGGATGATATGTTTCATATTACACGTATAAAAAAAACTTTTTCTAAAGACGGAAATCATAAAGAAAAGCGATTTTTGATGTCAACTCATTATATGGATGTTAATACACTAAAATTAACAAAACCAAGAAAAAAAGATATGAATTACAGTCTTGAAAAAGACGGTAAGTACATCAATTTTGCTGATAGAGCCGATATCAATTACGAAAAAGCTGACAAAAGAAAAGTTCCTAAATTGTCTTATGAACGAAGCGGATTATTTGAACGTGATAGTGAATTCGATAAAATGTGTGAAACTAAGCTGATAGCAAAACTTGAACGAGGGTACTTTAAAAAAGGTTATTCTTTTAAGACAAAAATATTATCTTTGGGAATGTATAAAAGAATGTGCTATCCTACAGAAAAAAAACCTAACTTTTTTAAAGTTTTATATCAAAATTTGACAAATAAACCTATAAACTAAAATAAAACATTAAACATAAATATAAAAAATGAGGCACATATATGTACCTCATTTTTGCTATTAAAACTTTTATTCTTCCTGCTCGAGAATATCGACTGTATATTCTGAATTGTCATCAGCTGTTATAATAGTCTTTCCGTCTGTTTGTACTGATGTTGGTCCATCAGGGAAATATTTGCGATAATTTTTTGTATTTTTTAAATCAAGTTTTCCGCCTTCCATTATAATGTATTCCATATCTGAATTTGCCACTTTAACATCAGCATTATCTGCGGATAAACTTGAGTTATCACCTGCACCATATAATGCTACTTTATTATTAACTAAGTCAAAAGTTGCTTTTTTAAAAATTCCGGCGATACTTGCATAAAATTTTGAAGCCTTTGTTCTGAAAACCGTAAAGTAATTACCATCGATTAAACATCGTTCTAAATCTTTAGACTCTTTGTATGTAAACTCGGTAACTTGATTTATTCCATCTTCCCTTTCCATTGTTAATTTTAGTTTTCTAAAACCATCTTGAGATTTTTCCAGTTCACAAGTAACATTACTAAAATCTTCAGCTTCATATCCTTCAAGTTTACCGTTATTGTCTTCATCATACAAAGCAACAGCTTCCTTTTGTGCTTCAGTTCCCTCTTTTTTTATAAGCTCTACGCTTATTCCATCGTAAATTTTTATTGGTTCAATTTCTCCTGTCATAATAAATTCTCCTTTTCCTGTTTAATATCTTGTGTTATATTCGATTGCAATCTACATAATATTTACAAAAATTAACAAATAGTTCTTTCGCTTTAGTATTAACACTTATTCCAAAGTATATACACAGATTTATATGTTAGCTTTTGGTATATATGCAATCAAATAACATAGAAAATAATAATACCAAAGGTTAATCTATTGTCATGAAGAAAATAGAAGAAAATTGCAAAAACACTACTCGTCACATAGCAAATAAAATTTTACTATTAAGACGTACCAAAAAACTCACACAAGAAGTTTTTGCAGAAAAATCAGGCTTAGACAGAAGAACTATAGCGAGAGCGGAAGACGGTATACACAGGCCTTCAGCGGAAACTCTTGAAATGATTGCAGATGCATTTAGCGTTCCCATAAGCTACTTTTATGATTCATCGTCATGCAAAACTGATATAAATAAGACATCTCTTATTTTGCAAATCAATAATCAATTAAATATACTTTCAAAATCAGACCTGCAAAAAATAAAAGATTTTATAGATATAATTTTATAGAATATGTTATTATCAATATAAGCATATTTTATATTAAAAGGAAACGTATGACCAATAAACTTGCAGTATTTGATTTCGATTCAACATTAATGGACGGAGAAACTTTGGAGTTTTTTGCGCGAGAATTGGGAATCGAAGAAAAAGTTAAAACAATAACCGATAGAGCGATGAGAGGAGAGTTGGATTTTTTTGAGAGTCTGACTGAACGCGTTTCTTTATTAAAAGGCCTATCTATTCAAAAAGTAGATGAGATATGCCACAATTTACCTCTTATGAATGGTACAGAAAATATTATAAAAGGCTTACAGGAAAAAGGTTACAAAGTTGTCTGCTTTTCCGGCGGTTTCCGTAATGCCACTAAATACTATGCGCAAAAATTGGGGTTAGACGGAGAATTTGCAAACATTCTTCATGTTAAAGACGGGCTTTTAACCGGTCAAGTTGGCGGAGAGATGATGTTTAATAACAGCAAGGGAGAAATGCTTAAACGGTTACAAAAACTTTTAGATGTAAGAGAAGAAAACACCATTGCGGTAGGTGACGGTGCAAATGATTTAAGTATGTTTAGGTATGCAAAAAAACGTGTAGCTTTTTGCGCAAAACCGATATTAAAACAAGATGCAAATATAATCATTGAAAAAAAAGACTTAAGCCAAATTTTAAGCTATATATAAACTTTTATTTTTCTAGTATAATAGTCATTAAAGGAGTATTTTATCATGCCAGCTTCACTAATTAATTCTCAAATGGAAATTGATAGATTATCTGCAATAAGAACTATTGACTCGGAAATACAAGCTCTTAACGATTTAAAAAAATCCTTGAATGCTCAAAGTTTGACTAGTGCCCTTAATATTATGCAAAATACTAAAGGCAGAATTATTTTAACCGGCATGGGGAAATCTGGTCATATAGGCAGAAAAATCGCAGCTTCACTTGCTTCTACAGGAACACCTTCATTTTTTGTCCACCCTGCAGAAGCAAGCCATGGCGATTTAGGCATGATAACTGAAGACGATGTGGTTATAGCTATCTCAAATAGTGGTGAGTCACGTGAATTAATCGATATTTTAAATTATTGTAAAAGATTTGGAATTACAATAATTGCAGTTACAAAAAATACAGAAAGTTCATTAGCCAAAGCAAGTTCCATGGTTCTTGCGCTTCCGAATAATGGTGAAGCCTGTCCGCTTGGTTTAGCTCCGACTAATTCAACCACAGCTACGCTTGTCTTAGGCGATATATTAACAGTTGGACTAATTGAACGTAAAGGTTTTTCAAAAGAAGATTTTAACGACAGACACCCTGGCGGAAAACTTGGTGCAATCCTAAAGCACGTTTCAGATTTAATGCATACGGGAGAAGAAATGCCAATTTTGGAAGAGCATTCAAATATGCAATCCGTTTTATTGGAAATGACATCGAAGCGTCTTGGCTGTGTAGGATTTATTAACGAACTCGGAGAGTTAACAGGCATCCTTACAGATGGTGATTTAAGAAGATGTTTATCGGCTGACATTTTAAATTCAAAAGCAATTGATTTGATGACAAAAAATCCAAAAACGATTTCTCCATCCGCAATGACTTCTGAAGCTTTAAAACTTATGCACGATAAAAAGATTACCAATTTGTTTGTTTTAGACGGAAAACGTCCGGTAGGTGTAATTCACATTCATGATTTGCTAAATAACGGAGTCGCATAAGTTTAATTTAAAATGCTGTCTATATACTCTTTTGCAGATCCTTTGTAATTAATACCGGATGATGTTATTGGTTGCCTGTAATCATATTTATTAATAGAACGAGCTTCTACTATTACTGAAGGCGGGAGTATTGACCATTTATATAGCGCAGTAGACATTCTACGATAAAATTTATCCAGCCACTCTATTTTTTGTTTTTTAGAAACATGGTTACGTTTTTCGTAAACAAATTCTATATCTAAAAAGTCATTATATGATTCATTTTTATTTTCTATTCTCCAAATAATTTCATCCAAAAATTCATATGGCATAAGCGCATCTTCTGCAATTAGAGGTTTTCCTGTTTTTGGATCTATTGCAAGCTCTGCTCCCGGTTTTTTTAGTATAATTGCTTCCGGTATTGCATTTTTTTCATCTCTGTTTGCATTAAGCCAACGTGCAAATGCAAATAACTTTGTTTTTGGAACGTCCGCAATTGGTGCAAAACCTCCGGACATATCACCGTTTATAGTTGCATACCCCATATACAGTTCTGATTTATCAGATGTCGCAATAGGAATACAGGATGAGAACTCGTTGCTTATGCCCCATAAAAACATTGCTCGAGAGCGGGCTTGAATGTTATCCTGTGTAAACGAGGAGTAAATATTATTCGGCTCATTTGTAAATGTTCCGCATTCTTTATCATAATATTTTCCCCATTTTGTTTCTATATTCATAAATAGATTATTTAGACATTCTGCAGTTGTGTCGATCATTGAACGAATTGGAGCTTCCGTAAAATTAATTCCCAAATTCCTCGCCAAAAGTTCTGCATCAGATTTACTTTCTTTGCTTGTTATGTGAGAAGGCATTGATATGCCGAAAACATTTTCTTTTCCTATCGCATCTGCCATAAGCACAGCACACACTGTAGAATCAAGTCCTCCTGACAGACCTAGTACCGCTCGTTTAAATCCGCATTTTTTAAAATAATCCCTAATTCCTTGAATTATCGTTTTATAAGTTCGTTCCAGATCTGACTCATACTCTAAAGTAAATATTTTTTGTTCTGTTAAAGATTTGTCTAAACCCTTAGTAAGCGGGTAAATTTTACCTATATTTTTATACGGATTAACAATTAAAAACTGCTCCTCAAAAGACTTTGCTCTGGCTATCAGCTTTCCGTCTTTGTTGTATACTCTGCTAGCCCCGTCAAAAGAATTGTTATCAATTGCTCCGACTTGATTTACATAAACAAACGGCGTCTTATATTTTGAAGCAATGAAAGAAAGCATATTATGCTTCAACTGTTCTTTTTTTGCTCTCGTTGGGGAAGCTGAACAATTTATAAATAATTTTGGATTTTCTTTTGCAAGTGTTTCAATTGGGTCTGTTGAATAAATAGCCCTATCAAAAAAATCACTATCATTCCAACAATCTTCACAAATAGTTATTGCATACCCATTATAAAGTTTCGAGCTGCTTTGAACACAATTTCCTGTTTCAATAGTCTTAACATCTTGAACCCCTGCAAGTAAAGAAGGTTCAACATACCTGTAATCATTAAATTCTGAATAGGTAGGAAGCAGCGATTTTCTTATTATTCCTTGTATTTTTCCGTTTTGCATAATAGCAACTGAATTGTAATATTTTTTGCCTTTATCATTTTTTCTCGGTTCTACAAAGCCTACAAGAGCAATTGTTGTTTTTGTTATTTTTGCTAAACCATTTAACCATTTTATATTTTCTTCAACAATAATCGGATGCCTGTCTATAGTATCTTCTATTGGGTAACCCATAAGTGCCAATTCAGGGAAAATTACAGTTTCCAACCCGATAGATTCCGCAAATTTAATATGCTGTGCTATTTTTTTTGCATTATATTCAATATTTCCTGCAATAGGATTGATTTGCGAAAGCCCTATAAATCCTCCATCTGATATAAAATTTTTAAGAGAATTTATTGTATCAATGTCAACTATTTCATTCGATATAAGTTTATTACCGGCTATTTCTGCGAGTTCATATAGATTTGTCATTTTATAATACCCTTATTTTTGATTATATCGTGAACAAAATTACTAGAAAAGTTTGTAGGTATAACTTTTTGTATTTTTCATGTAATATATGATATAGAACTATTTGATTAAGGAGTATAAAATGTACGATATTAGAAGAGTAAGCGACGATGTAATTTATATAGGTTGCTCAGATAGGCGTCTGGCTTTGTTCGAAAGCGCATATCCAATACCCGATGGAGTATCTTATAATTCATACTTAATAAATGATGAAAAGACAGTATTAATGGACACTGTAGATAAGACATGCTCCGGACAATTTTTTCAAAATTTAGAAGCTGCACTTGATGGCAGAGATTTAGATTATTTAGTTGTTCAACATATGGAACCCGACCACTGCGCATTAATAGAAGACGTTATTTCTATATATCCGGAAGTAAAAATTGTAACAACTGCAAAATCTGTAGGACTAATAAAACAGTTTTTTGATTTTGATATTGATTCAAGAGCTATAATTGTAAAAGAAGGTGATACCTTAAATACAGGCAAACACGAACTTACATTTGTTATGGCGCCTATGGTTCACTGGCCTGAAGTTATGGTAAGTTATGATAAAACCGATAAAGCATTGTATTCAGCAGATGCATTCGGTTCATTCGGTGCAATAAACGGCAATTTAACCGATGATAGTATAGACTTTGAACGAGAATATATTAACGAAGCTAGAAGATATTATACAAATATTGTCGGGAAATATGGTCCACAAGTTCAAATGCTTCTTAAAAAAGCAGCAAATCTTGATATAAAAGCGATTTATCCTCTGCACGGTTTAATTATAAAAGACAATATTAATAAGTTTATAGAAAAATATGACAAGTGGTCGCGCTATGAAGCTGAAGAAAAATCTGTTCTTATTGCATATTCTTCTGTATATGGCGGAACCGAAAACGCTGTTAATATATTGGCAGGAAAGCTTGCTGATAAAGGAGTTAAAGGAATAAAAATGTATGATGTATCACACACTCATTCATCCTATGTTCTGTCAGATGCTTTCAAATATTCTCACATTGTGTTTGCTACGACAACTTATAATAATGGTATTTTTGAAACTATGGAACACCTGCTACATAATATAGCAGCACATTGTTTGCAAAACAGAAAGGTCGTTCTTATTCAAAACGGTTCGTGGGCTCCAACTTGCGGTTTTGCTATGAAAACTATATTAGAGAACATAAAAGGAACAGAAATTATTGATGAATCCGTTTGCTTAAAATCCACTCTGAAAGAAGAACAACTTGCCGAGCTGGATTTACTTGCGGATAAAATTGTTAACAGTTTATAATAAAAGGAGAAAATTATGCAAAAGTATGTTTGTTCTGTATGCGGTTATGTTTATGATCCTGAGGTAGGCGATCCCGATAATGGAATCGCAGCAGGTACAAAATTTGAAGACTTGCCTGATGACTGGACTTGTCCGCTTTGTTCTGTTGGTAAAGACATGTTTAATGAACAATAAGAAGTTTTTATAACTCGATACAAAAAAGCAGCCGATGATTTCTGAGGCTGCTTTTATAGTATTTCAGAAATAGCCTTATGGATATAATTTGGTATGTCAGAAGCCATAACTGAATATTCTGTTAACTCCTCAGATGCTATTTCACCGGAACGAGAATGTAAATAAACTCCGAGTTTTGCAGCTTCAAAAGGTGTCATACCTTGAGCCGATAATCCGGCAATAATTCCTGCCAGAACATCACCGGTTCCAGCCTTTGCAAGAGCAGAATTACCATGTTGATTTATATAAATACTTTCATTTTCACAAACTATTGTCCTATGAGTTTTTAGAACAGTAATGCAATTATATTTTTGTGATAATATTCTTGCTGCTTTTTCAGTATCATTTAGAATTATTTCAGGAGATTCTTTTAATAGTCTTGCAGCTTCAATTGGATGCGGTGTTATTATTGTTTTAGGAGGGAGTTCTAATTTTAGACTTGATAAAATATTTAATCCGTCTGCATCAATTATTAACGGAATTTTTGCATTTTTAATAACGTCTTTTAACAATTTTATCGATTGTTTATCTTTCCCCAGTCCGCAGCCAATTAAACAAACAGTGTAATCATTTATATTATTTATGCCATCTTTACGAGTTATATAAACTGCCTCAGGCAGCAATTTTGAAACAGAGCTTATTATACCCTTATCAGATGACAAAGCAATATATCCTGCACCTACTTTTAGTGCTGCAACAGTTGATAAAAAAGCTGCGCCTATATAATTTTTGGAACCTGCAAAATTAATAATTTTTCCGAATGTTCCTTTGTTTGAATTTTGATTGCGTGATGGCATTTTTAATTCTGTCATGAAGATGGCTCCTAAGTTAATTTTATTATTTTATAAAAATTATAATATTTCTTCAAGCATTTAATATCGTATAGTTTAAAATAACAAATATTTTTGCATTTAGCGCATATTTATGATAAAATCATTACAAAGGGGAATTATGCACATAGATTTTAATATAAAAAAGTCGATAAGAGGAGCTATCGGCGAAGAATTGGCTGAATTAGGAAAAGAAAATCCTAATATAGTTGTGCTTGATGCAGATTTATCAGGATCTACAAAAACTTCAACTTTTGCAAAAGTTTTTCCTGAGAGGTTTTTTAATGTAGGTATTGCAGAACAAGATTTAATGACAACTGCTCTCGGACTGTCACTAACAGGAAAAATTCCTTTTGCAGCAACTTTTGCTGTGTTTGCAACAGGAAGAGCATATGACCAGATTAGGAATTCAATATGTTATCAAAAAGGGAACGTTAAGATTATAGGTGCCCATGGCGGAATTACTGTCGGTGAGGATGGTGCAAGCCATCAATCTCTTGAAGATGTTTCATTGATGCGCGGACTTCCTAATATGGTTGTGATATCTCCTGCTGATTATGAGCAGGCTAAGCAAGTTGTTAAATTCGCAAGTGAATACGATGGTCCTGTTTATATAAGGTCATCAAGAATAGATGTTCCCTGCATATATGATGATAGTTATAAATTTTCACTAAATAAAGCTATTTCTATAAAAGAAGGAACAGATGTTTCAATTTTTGCAACAGGTGATATTTTAATTGAAGCTATAAAGGCATTGAGAATATTGGAAAATTCCGGTATTAATGCAGAATTAATAAATATTCCTGTTATAAAACCGATAGACAAAAATACTATTATTGAAAGTGTAAAAAAAACAGGTAAAGCTGTAACTATAGAAAATCATTCAATAATTGGAGGTTTGGGTTCTGCTATAGCAGAAGTTTTGTCTGAAAACTATCCTGCGAAATTAGTTCGTTTCGGCATTAATGACGAATTCGGTCAGAGCGGGACTCCTGAAGAGTTATTAAAATATTATAAATTGGATAGTCAAAGTATTGCAAATAGGATAATAGAGTTAAAATAATGATACAATTACGATCTGTTACAAAAAAGTATAAAAACAATTATGCTTTAAAAAATATAAATTTAGATATATTATCAGGTGAGTTTGTTTTTGTTACCGGTCCTTCAGGTGCCGGCAAATCCACTCTTATGAAAATGCTCTATAAAGAAGAAACTCCGACAACAGGAACCGTTTTAATCGGGGGGATTAACATAGCCAATTTACCACCGGAGAAAGTACCCAATCTTAGAAGGTGCATGGGAATTGTATTTCAGGATTACAAATTGCTTCAAAATCAGACAGTGTATGACAATATAGCATACGTCATCAGAACACTCGGAATAAGTTCTTCTGAAATTAGAACTCGTGTAAACGGTGCCTTAAAGGTTGTTGGACTTCTGGACAAAGCTAAAGCCAAGCCCGGTGAATTATCAGGAGGCGAACAACAAAGAGTTAGTATTGCAAGAGCTTTAGTTAATGGTCCTCCGCTTTTGATTGCGGATGAACCGACAGGGAACTTGGATCCTAAAAACTCATTGGAAGTTATGCAAATATTAGAACAAATTAATCAAAGAGGTATAACAGTTATTGTTTCAACGCACGATTATACGCTTGTAGATAGATTTAGAAAACGTGTATTAACACTGGAAGATGGTGAAATAGTGCGCGATGAACAGGCAGGAACATATGGAAGATAGTAAACAGCAATTAAAAAAGACCGTAAAAAAACATATACCTAAAGATTGGCTGACAGAATTACGTATAGCGTACAGAATTGTAATGGAAGCCGTAAATGATATTAAAGGCACAGGTGTAATAAATCTTGTAATTATTACAACTATGGCTGCAATTTTAACAATTTTCGGCCTATTATTCAGATTTACGCTATCCTTATCTACATTTGCAAATGAATTGGGAAATGTTCTTGAAATTTCTGTTTATTTAAAATCCGGAACATCTCCGTCTGTCATAAAAGATAGAATTAGTGAAATTAAACATGTAAAAACGGTCGTTCTAAAAACAAAAGAAGAATCTTGGGGCAGCTTAAAGAAGGAATTAGGGTTGCAAGGCATTGATAATCCTCTACCTGACACATTAAGAGTAAAAGTTGATAAGCCTGAAAATATTAATGAAGTGTTTACTCTAATAAAGCCTATGAAAGGAGTCGAGGACATAGGATATGCAAAAGAACTTGCAAAAAAAATGCAAGTATTAGTACACGTAGTTAACACTACCATGGTATTTGTCGTAATTATTTCTGCTGCACTAACAATAACAATTATAAATAACACAATACAACTGGTCATTCAATCAAGAAAAGAAGAAATCGAAATAATGCGTCTTATGGGTGTAAGCAATTGGTACATAAAAATACCTTTGGTAATGCAGGGCGCTTTTTATGGTTTTGTATCCTCTGTTATTGCAATAATTCCATTGGGTTGGATACAAGTACCATTGCATAATATGCACAGATTTTTCTTGATTCCTATGCCTGTTTATGCACAAAATATAGTTATAATAACTTTGCTTATAATTGGTACAACGTTTGGTGCAATTGGTAGTTTATTATCAATAAAGAAACATCTACAAGTATAGAAGAAGGTTAAATATGGATAAGACAATAGAATTAGTAAACGGAGTAAAAGATATTCATGCAATGCCTACTGTTATTGTAAAGGCATTAAATATCATGAAAAAACCTACTGCAAGTATGAAAGAACTTGGTGATATTGTTATGTTTGACCAGTCGTTAACAATTAAGTTTTTAGCACTTGTTAATTCTGCATATTATGGATTTTCGCAGCAAATAAGTTCTATAAATATTGCACTGTCTTTGCTGGGAATGGTAAAAGTTAAAAACATTATCGTTGCAGTTGCTATGAAGCCTATGATGTCGAATCAAGGAGATAAGGAACTTTGGAAACATTCTATGCGTGTTGCTTCAGGTTGCGAATATCTTGCTAATCTGACAAAAATTATGGATGCGGATGAAGCGTTTATTTCAGGATTTGTGCATGATGTTGGGAAAATTGTATTGCATATGACAGATGAAAAATTATATTCAAAAGTTATTACAGCTGTTGATGAAATGAATGCAGATGTATTGGAAGCTGAAAGAAAGTATTTTGATTCAGATCACGTAAAAACCGGTTCATTATTAGCAAAAAGGTGGCAGCTTCCGATTCTGTTAGCAAATACCATTTCTTACCACCATGCACCTAATTTGTCCTCAATTCCGGTGCCATGCAATTTAGTATGTTTTGTAGATAAAATTGTGCAAACTAATTTTAATCCTGATTCAATTGATAAAGATTTCTGTAATCAATTAGGAATTGATTATGAAGATTTAGAGGACTTGAGAAAAGCAATTCTTCAAAAAGCAGAAGTTATGATATCAGAACTTTCGTAGGATAATTATGCAAGACAGATTAGTTCTTATATCTGATGATGCTGATTTTTTTGAGTATATTATTCCCAAATTATCCCTAAGAAAGACAGATGAGATATTTCGTTTTAGATTTGAACAAGTTCCGGAAAAAGCACATTTGTTAACTTCTTCTATTCTTATTATAAATAGCGAAGGTAATCAAAATAAAACTATAGAATTGCTGGAAATTTTACCGGAAACACCTTCATTGGTATTTGGATATAATGATGATTCGGAATTTAAAATTAAAGCTTATAAAGCAGGAATGTTTGCTTATTTCTCTATGTTAACATCGGACATTGAACTTAAGGCAAGCTTAATTCCTGCTTTAAAGCAATTATCAATACTAAAACAAAGGTCTATGTATAGAGAACTTCTCATTGGAAATAAAATTATTGAAGAAACTAATGAAGTATTTTTAAATTCTAATAATGTATTGGATATTGAATTAAAAAGAATACAAGAAACATCTTCTGATGCAGTTCTTATGGCTATTGCACCTAATGAAAAATCTAAATTTGCAATTCAGACTAATCAAATAGAAACTATAATATTGAATAATATACGAAAAAATGATATTTTACTAAAATTTGCTGCCAGTAAATATTTTTTACTTTTGTATGATACAAATGTAGATAAAGCGCAAAAAATTTGGGAAAAATTTAATAATAAATTTTCAGTACCAATATATGCCGGCTTTGCATTCGTTGGTAATAAAAGCAGACAGCAATTGGTAAATGAAGTTCTAAATAAACTGCATGAAAACATAAACCGAAATCAAGACTCTGTTTTAAGTAATTCTATTTTAAATGGCAATAATTTTAAATTTAACAGACAAGAATTTAAAAAACATCTTGACCAAATTATATTGCCTGTATTTTACCAAATTCAACAAATTTATAATGAAAAATTATATGGTGTTAAAATTGAGCAATACAGTAGAAACAATGAAAATACATTAAAGATAATATCAAAATATATTGAAGGATATTTAAAAATTGCATCACCAGGGTTTTCAGTTATTAATATTGATATTTCTTATACCTTGAATGAGAATTTAAAACATAAAAATTTTGATAGCAAAATCTTATCAGTAATATCAGATGCGAAAAGAATTACCTTCTCACCACATGATTTTGATTCGTTTGCTTTGTATGATATATTAGAATGTTTTATAGAAGATTATAAAAAATGTATGAATAGTGTAGAAGGGATTGATTTATGACAATTTTAAATGAACAAGACAGCTTGCTTTTAGTGATTGACGTTCAGGAAAAACTACTTAATGCTGTATTTAACAAAGATGCTTTAGAAAATAAATCAATAACTATGGTTAAAGCCGCTAAGATACTAAATATACCCATAGTTGTAACAGAACAATATCCTAAAGGATTGGGTGCAACAAAGCAATCACTACAAGATATTTTAGGTGATGGTTTTAAATATTTTGAAAAAACATCTTTTTCCGCAATGGATAATTCTTCTATTAGTGAATCAATAAATAAATCTAACAAAAAGCAGGTTATTATATTTGGCATAGAAACACATATTTGTGTTAGTCAAACTGTAAATGCACTATTACAAAAAGGATATGATGTAACTGTTATTGCTGATGCTTGCGGCAGTAGATCTGAGTTAGAGCATATAGCCGGTTTATCAAGAATTGAAGATAATGGTGCACACATTATAACTGCTGAGATTGCTCTTTTTGAATGGTTAAAAACTTCAAAACATGAGAATTTTAAAGCAATACAAAATTTGATAAAATAAATATTCCAACCTCTAAGAATTAGATGTTATAAAGATTTTAGCCTTTTATATTAGACAACCTCTCTACAAAATCTTTTGGAAAACAAAGAATATTAGCAACTTTTTTTCTGACTATGTCAGGATTGTCTATATTTTCGATAGTTTTTTGTAACATTGTATTTATATTTTTTAATGTTCTCTTCCAAGTCTGATAAAATGGCTTCTTTTGCAGTTGAATCTCATCTCCGTTAATAATCCTAATCGTTGAATTATTTCTTTCAATTACTCCAATTTGATTTATAAAACCTGATGTGTGATTATATTTATAAATAAGTCCCCAAGTAGGTATCACATTTTTATCTTTTTCCTGAACTTTTGCAAGTTGTGACAGCTGTTTATAATTATCTAAAACCATTTGTTTTATAGTTTCTGTTTTCATGAATGCTCCTCAAAAAATCTTTTACATAATCCAAATATTCTTAACTTGCAGAATTTGAAAGTGATTAATATCCCGCTCCATCCTTAAATAGAAACCCCTGTGCAACTGTATCTATACGTTCTTGTATGTAACTTTGAGTAATTGCACGAACCTCTGTACTCATCTCATCCATAATAGCTTCTTCGTTCAGTGGAAACATTTCCGAAAACTCTTTTGTCATTTTCAGTCCTTTTTCTATAAGTTTTTTCCCTTCATGAATTATTTGAGTAATATGAGCAAGTTTTTCCGCAATTTGCTCATCATCTAATCTCTGAAACGCTCCTGCATCTCTATGTTTAAGTTGCCCAGTATATTCAGAACCTTCCATGTTAAAAGTTAAATCCAATACTGTACAATAATCATATTTATTTTTCTTTACATACAATGTGTCATTAGGATATTGATCGGTAACATGCTCATATATCTTTGAAATATTACCACTCCAGCGTTTTAAATCAGCTGAACGTTTCCCAAAGCCTTCAGGAATCAATTTACCATTAAAATTTTGTCGATTATTAACAGACTGTACTTTCATAACACATACCCCTCATAAATTTATCAATGTCAAGGCTGTTTTGTCTTGACGATATGCATCAAACATATATACATTCACTCTACGTGCGCCTAGCGTGAAGCATAATGACAAAAAAATTGTATCTAAAAAAAAAGATAGTTTCAACAAATATCACTCGATAAAATTAAAGATGGCATGTCAAAATCCCTGATTGGGGTTTATTTAGGACATTTGAATTGCAATTAATTAGCCTGTGTTGGCAAACACGTTCAGGTTTTAGCGGATTTATACGAATTGACTGAAATTGGACGAAATGTCCCTTTTCTTTCACTTTTTGTGCTCAGAATGTCCGGTATAAATCCGTGCAAATCGCTAAAACTCAAACACACTCTATATTATAACGATGACAAAGTTAGGACACAAAAGTCCCATTTGAAATGGCAAATTTTTAAGTCGGAACTAAGCCGGAAGTGTTTATGACATTTAAATAATGGTAAAATT
>CADBTL010000076.1 GCA_902797575.1 uncultured bacterium | reverse complement strand
CTAACTCTTTGCATATCTTCTTCTCTTTTTAAAAATAACCATGAATTAAATCCGCAGTCAGGCGGAGTTACAACCCAGCCGCTTGATGGACACATGATACATAATTTTGGACGTTCTTCGTATATCGAGCATAGGTTATTGTCAAGAATGTATCTGCATTTGTAAAATGTTAATTTTTCTTCATCATAGCAGCCGTCATGTTTTAATGTTTCGATAATATTGTCAACCGTTTTGGCGTCGACTTTTCTGGCTTCTTCAATAGAAGAATATGGCTCAAATATTTTTAAAAAATCTATTGCATAGGGATTTCCCTCGGAGACTAATTTTTTTAATTCAGAGTATGTATACTTTGAAGTTGTTGCAACACGACAACATCTTCCGCACATTTTACATAAGTGCTGCGGACGTGTTTTAATATAATTCTCCTCATAATTGTAGACCATATTTTATATTATAGTGTTTTGTTTGATAGGGTAAAATTACTTAATATTTCTTAAAATTATCAATATATTGGCAATAATTGGTTTTGAAATTACTTTATTATTTTAGGTAGTTTAAAGGTTATTGTCATGCAAAACTATATGCCAAATGGGCAAATTCCATATCAAAATCAATCAAATAATATGGCGCCGCCACCGTATGTACCGCCATTGCAATCCCCTGTGCCTCAAGCTGCTCCAAATTATGCAGGTGTGAATATTCAAATAATTAATCCTATGGTAAATCCGGCAAATGGTTCTATATATCCTACACAAAGCGGTTCGGCATATGACGCCGGTACAAATGGTGGTTGTTATCCGTCTTCTTATTATACAACTCAGCCGGGAACTTTGGGAGGATATCCGCAATCAGGAATATATAATCAGCCTGTGATAAATCAACCAAGACAACAAGCAAGTGGGTTTTATGATGCGACAGGAAAATATTACCCATATGTACAAAATCAAAGCGGGCAAGTAGGATACATAGATGATAGCGGTCAATTCCAACAGCTAGGTGGTATAAATTCACCGATTGGAGAAAATACATCTGCTCAACCTGCTTCAACACAGCAAGGGGATGGAAAATCTTCTTCTGCAAACGGTTCAGATAATACCGGAGCGGCGAATACGGCAGGAGCTTCCACAGCATCAGCTTCCAAAGAAGCAGACAAGGGTGATACAAAATCAACGAATGAGTCAGGGGATAAAAATTCTTCTGATGATGTGAAAAATGCCGGTAATGAGAACAATAAAGTTGGTGATGTAAATAGTGATAAGAATACTGACGCTACGGATAAGAACGCAAATGTAAATGACGGTGAGAAAAATAGCGAAACGACAGATAAGAATGCAGGTATAAATTCAGATGATAAAAATGCAAATACCGCAGATAAAAATGTGAATTCCGACGCAAGTGGCGTAAATTCTGATAATAAAAATAGTGATGGCAATGATAAAAGTTCAAACAACAATAATGTAAACTCTGATACGCAAAATCAAGATAGTAATTCCGAAGTTAACCAATCTGATAAAGAGGCTTCACAGAATGGTAGTGATGGTTCAAACGTAAAGAATAGCGAAAAATCAACAGAAAAAACTTCTGAAAAAAGTTCTGAAAAAATAAACGAACAGTCCTCAGAATCCTCTGAATCTGCTGAAAATACCAAAAAAGTTAAAGTAGTTGCTTTAAGTAACGATTACATAAAAACATTGGAAAATTATCTAAATAGTCAGGACTTAGAAGTTAGGAAAATGGGCGCTCACGAAGTAGTTGATAGAATTCTTGAAGACCCATCAAGAAAAGATGATCCGGCTTTGACCGCTTTAGTTAATAAAATGCTTCAAGATCCTTCTTCCGTAATTAGGGCAATAGGTCTAAGCATAATAGAATCACGTTCTCTTGAAGGTGATGATTTAACAGTTAAAATACTAAAGAAAATGCAAAATGCAAATGATGGATTTGGATTAGATGCAACTCAGGCAACAAGCGCATTACTTAAAATGGCTGGAAAAACCGTAGAAAAAGAAGTTCCTGTGACAGAAGCCGAGAAAAAATCATCGGCTAAAAAAGAAGAAAGTTCATCAAGATCCCAAATGCCATTTTTCAATAATGAGGCAGAAAAGTACGAATGGTTTATGAAAAATGGGTGCAGAACTCCTGCTGAAACAAAGTGG
>CADBTL010000075.1 GCA_902797575.1 uncultured bacterium | reverse complement strand
TAAGAGAACTTGAAGATTTTATCAACTCAGGTCACGCTGAAAAATTACCTAAGAAAGAACAAGCACAACTTAACAGACAATTAGCTAAGTTAAGCAAGACATTAGGCGGTATTAAAGATATGCGCGGTTTACCTGATATTATTTTCGTTGTAGACCAAGCTAAAGAAGATATCGCTATCGCTGAAGCTAACAAGCTTAATATTCCTGTAATCTGCTTAGCTGATACAAATGCTAACCCTGACGGAATTAACTACATAATTCCGGGTAATGATGACGCTATTCGTTCTATTAAGTTAATTGCTTCAAAAATTGCTGATGCAGTTCTTGAAGGAAAACAACTTAGAGAAAACAAAGCTGCAGGAAACAAAGCTGAAGCTATTACTGCTGCTGATGCAGGTGTAGAAGAAACTGCTAATGTATAACTAAACAAGTGGAAAATGTAAAATGGAAAATTGGAAATTATTTTAAAAATAATCTTAATCAAACAAGATTTATCAATGAAATATTTTATAACAATTTTCCATTTTCAATTTAAAAATTTACATTAAATTACTTTTTATTGAAAAAGTACTAAAATAAGGAGATTAAAATGAATATTACAGCTACAATGGTAAAAGAACTTCGTGATAAAACCGGTGCTGGCATGATGGATGCAAAAAAAGCACTTGTTGAAGTTGATGGCGACATGGAAAAAGCTATGGAAGTTCTTCGCCAAAAAGGTATTGCATCTGCTGATAAGAAAATGGGCAGAATTGCTGCAGAAGGCAGAATTGCTTCTTATGTTGCAGATGGTATTGCAGCAATGGTTGAAGTTAACTGTGAAACAGACTTCGTTGCTAAGAATGCAGAGTTTATAGAATTAACAGAATGCTTGGCTAAGAAAGTTGCAGAATCAAATCCTGCAGACGTAGATGCTCTTTTAGCTACAAACTGCGAAAATTGCGGTAAAGCTATTGCTGATGTTATTAAGGAAAAAATCGCTTCTATCGGTGAAAAAATTACTGTAAGAAGATTTGTAAGATACGAAGGAAATGCTTCTACTTACATTCACAACGGTAAAATCGGTGTTCTTTTATTAACTGATAACAAAGATGAAGTTCTTTCTAAAGATATTTGCTTACATATAGCATCTTCTGCTCCGGAATTTGTTTCAAGAGCTGACATTCCTGCTTCTGTAATCGAAGAAGAAACAAGAATTGAAATGGGCAAAGAAGATTTACAAAAGAAACCTGAACAAATCAGAGCAAAAATCGTTGAAGGTCGTGTAAATAAATTAATGGCTCAAAGATGCTTAATCGAACAGCCGTTCGTTAAGAATCCTGACCAAACAATTGAACAACTTATCTCCGGTAAGTTAAATATTATTAAATTTGACAGATTTGTTCTTGGCGAAGGCCTTGAAAAAAGAAACGATAACTTTGCTGATGAAGTTATGAGCCAATTAAAAGGTTAGTATACTAACAACACATAATCATAGTTGAAATAAAAAGCCTTTGGGAAAATTCCGAAGGCTTTTTGTTATATCAAAATTATTAATACTTTTTAACCTTTATTGATTCCATGCCTGATTTCAACAGAATCAACTCCTAATTGATCAAGGGCTTTCATCGCAAGTGAAGTAGGTTCATCCAATATCGCCAATAATAAATCTACAGCTTCTATTTTGTGTTTATTTAATTTTTTAGCAGACAACCAAGCTCTTTCCAATACTCGTTTTGCACGATTAGTAAACATTATATCATTTTCAAAGTATTCATTTCCATATCCGACAAGATTTTCAACAACAATTCTTGCATCTTTTAGAGTTATTTCCAAATCATTTAAAACTTCAAACGCTACACTGGTTCCTTCTGCAATTATACCTAATAAAAACATCTCTGTTCCCACTATATTTCTGCCGATTCTTCTGGCCTCTTCTTTAGCAAGCTTCATTATAGATAGAGTTTCCGGCATTTGTTTTTCTATAGGTTTTAATATTTCTTCCGATAACTGCGCTCCGTTTATTCCTAGTGATTTAATAATATCATATGCAATCCCCTTTTTATTTTTTAGAAGACTTAATATAATATGTTCAGGAGTAATCTCTGATGAACCAAGCTCTTTGGCTGTTTGAAAAGCTGTATTCATCATTAAAAAAGCATTAGGAGTAAATATGATTTTCTTACCTTCGTACTCAGCTTGTCTTGATTGCTGCTCTGCTAGTTTTGAGTCAAAGTTTTCTGAATTTAACCCATATTTGTTAATCGTTTGAACAAGCTCTGAATTAGGAGTTTCCAATATAGATGCAATAATTTGTTCTGTTCCCAAAATCTCATAACCTTTAGCAGATAACTTAGATACTGCCCTATCAAAGACTCCTGATAAAGCTTCTCCTTCATAAACAGATTCAAAACTGCTTTTTATGTTATCATCTTCTGTTTCTGGATGTTCTAGTCGTTTTATTTTTTTCTGAACAAGTTTTGATAAAATATCACGCGAAGCATAATAGTCAAAATCAAATTTATTCAAAATAGTTTGTACATTTGAATTTTTGTCGGTTATTACAGATAAAAATAAATGTTCAAAAAGAATATTAGTATTTCCTGACTTACTGGCCAAGTCTAAAGTATGCTTCAAAACCTCTTTATAAGAATGACTAAAAGGAATATTTTCTCCTTTTTTAATGCCTGTTACCAAATATTTGTCGATTTCTTTTTTAATGCCCTCTGTATTTACACCATACATCCTAAATATTTTTAAAGAAACTCCTTTTGCCTCACTTACAAGAGCAAGCAAAAGATGTTCCGGCGTTACTTCTGAACATTCCATACTAACTGCAAAACGCTGGCTTTCTGATACTACATTTAAAGCTCTTTCAGTAAATCTTTCAAACAAAATTATTATTCCCCGTCATCTATATCTTCATCTTCAAGAGTTTGAACATATTCGCATACTCTATTAAACTCATCTTCATCTTCGATGCTCTTAAAGTAACCGTTATCTTCATCTTCTTCGACATATTCCATAACAATTACTTCTGTGTCATCATCTTCTTCGCCCAGAGGAATCAAAAGAGCATATGTCTTATTCTCAAAATCTATAACATCATAGATTTCACATTTAATAACACTGCCATCTTCCCAAAGCACTTCGACATATTGTTGTTCTTCATTTTGTTCTTCGCTCATAATTTACCTTCCTAAAAATTGTTCAAGTATCACACAGGCACTTTCCATATCCACAAGTCCCTTATTTTTCCGAAAGTCAATCTTTCTTTCTCTTAGTCTATTTTCAGCTTCTTCAGAAGTCAATCTTTCATCTTCTAATATTATATCAAAACCATTAATTTTTTGTGAAAAATCTATGCAATCTTGTCCTTGGAATCCTATTGAATCATCCATGTTTTTGGGTAGACCTACAACTATTTTTTCAACTCGATTGTCTCTTGCAATTTTTTGAATTTCTTCTATTGCTTTATTTTCAGGCTGTCTATTAATCGTAGAATGAGGAACCGCTATAACTTGCAAATAATCACTTAAAGCAATTCCTATTCTTTTTGTTCCAACATCAAGAGCCATTATTTTATGCATGCTCAACCCACTTAGCTTCTATGCTGGAAATTATCATATCTAGCTGCAGCAATTTAAAATCATCATTATATTCTTCTTTACTTTGGAAAACACTTTGTGTATTCCTTTGATTTTTCAAAGTATATCTGCGACCTACATAATATTCATATATACTTTTTCGTATAATATTAGTTAAAAATTGATAATTCGTTCCTAAAGAATAGAAAATTCTTGCAAGCTCCTCATCCCCTTTAATATGCCTCAAATATGCAGCAATATTAAAAGTAACTATCTTATATGCTAATTCCGGTGCTGTATATATACTATCGTAGTTATCTGCTATAAACTTATCCAAGTCAATACTAAAATTATTTTCTTTGTATTCTTGAGACAATTTGTCTATAAATGCAGCAAATGTATCAGAAGTTATTTCATCAAAAAACCAATTCTGAACATAGTTATTTACACACAGATTATCAATATCTTTTTGGTTCAGTTCTATTTTTTCTATATTCAATTCTGGTTTTTCAGCATTTATATCTAACAAAATACTTTGCCAACATAAGTACTCATATGGGATTAATTCATCATTAATATGCGAATTCTCTTCTGCTTGATTAAGTATATACTTAGCAACTTCAGGTTTAATTTCATATCTTTCTTGATAATTATAAAACTTATCTACTATTCTATAAAAATCTTGTTCTGTCATAGAATGGAACCCAAATGCATCAAGTATTCCATACCTTGGATTTACAACAACTGCAAGAAATTGCAATGATTTATTTTCTCTTTTACGAGAAAAAATAATTGCCATATTTCCATGACCGTCAGGGAATGAAACGTATGTCTTATATGGTTTTGATTCTTTTAAAACATTCTTGTAGAATTCATCTGTATTATCAACTCTTATCCCAGCCATTTTTAATTCAGACAGTGCTTTATTGATTCTGCTTTTTAAATTATCCGAAGCAAAACTTTTTGCATTTTCTAATGCATGATATGCCAGTTGAGATTTTGTACGTCCCAAAATTTCTAATGCTACAAAACCTACTTCTGAATGCATATAATACAAAAACACAGGAATAAGTATATTAGCAAGACTGTCATATGCATAATCATCTTCGAGAGATTTTATCAAAATAATTTTGTCATTATCTGATAAAGCACTTAAAAAATCCATAAAATCGATTTGAGCTTCAGGATTCATAATTGCTGTTTCAAGAAGCTGCTTTGTTTCTTCATTAATTAGCTCATCAAATTTCTCGAAATAACCACTTATAACATCATAGTCAACCTTATTACCCAAATCTTTAAGCATATTAAATGCAATCATTTTTATATGATCATTGTAATCAGGAGACTTTATAATATTCCATAATTCATCGCTAAGCATATTATTGTCAATAAGTTCCGATAATAACCAACATACCAACACTGCTTTTTGTTCTGATGCAGTAAGAAGTTCACGAATTAATATATCCAATATTGCTCTTTTATCTTCTATATTTTTTAAATCCGTAAGTAATGCTACATCAGGTTTTACAGAAGTTGAAAGTGCTGATAAAGTAGCTAAAACTTCTGCTTTTATTTGAATTTTATTCATAAAGTTCCCCTATTTAAACTTATTTAAATTTAATTAAATTTTAGCTTAAATTCTGGGATATGTAAAGATATTTAAATGTTTAAAAGGCTAATCTTACTGATATTAATATATTTTACGTTAAGAGGATGCGGAAAAAGTCGAAAGGGGTAAAGGGGGT
>CADBTL010000074.1 GCA_902797575.1 uncultured bacterium | reverse complement strand
AATTAACGATTATGCTTCAATAGGTAAACCGTATAAGAGTTGGAAATATAAAACAGATCCAAAAACTGGTGAACTTCTTGTAAAAGGGCCTTCCGTTATGAAGGGATATCACAATCAACCTGAACTTACCGCATCTGTTCTTGAACCTGACGGATGGTTCCACACAGGTGACGTTGCTAAGATTGGTGATGATGGTTATATCTATATAACAGGCAGAATCAAAAATATGATAGTTTTGTCAGGTGGTAAAAAAGTTCTTCCTGAAGAAGTAGAATCAGTGTTGGAAAAAAGCGAATATCTTGCAGAAGTTTGCGTATTTGGAGCAGAAAGAACTTTTGGTGCAAAAGACGGAACAGAAGAAGTTGTTGCTGTTGTTGTTCCAAAAGCTTACTTGTATGAAGATAAAACTGATGAAGAAATTGAAAAAATTGTCAAAGCCGATATAAAAGAACTGTTACAACGTCTTACGCCATATAAACGTCCTACTAACATTATTATTAGACGTGAAACTCTTCCAAGGACAACTACTAATAAAGTAAAAAGAAAAGAAGTAAAAGCACAAGTTGTTACAGCTTGCTAATTATTTCTTATATAAAATAAGTATAAAAATGATACTAATATAAAAGCGCTTAGTTAAAGATAAATATGTATACTAAGCGCTTTTATCTAATTTAGTATGAATAGTTACTATCCTGCCATATCAATATTTCTTTTTTCTTTAATTAATCCGTCATATATCCATTCAGGTATAAAATTTTTACCTAAAATAATCTGTCCGTTCATTATGTTTGGAGCGTGAAAATCAGAACCACCAGTTACGATAAGCCCCAGATTTTCTGCCATAGATGAAAAATACTCAACAATAGCAGGAGAATGTTTTCTGTGGTAAGCTTCGATTCCTCTAAGCCCGCAATTCATAAGTTCTTTTATAAGTTTTTCTGCAATGTCAATATCATATGGATGGGCAATAACAGGAATACCTCCTGAATCATATATAATCTCTACTGCATCAAAAGGTGAAACTGTTTTACGTTCGATGTATACAGGAGAATCTTTGTGAATATATTTGCTATATGCCTCCATAACGTTACTTGTTCCTCCAACATTTGTTATTGCTTTCGCAATATGAGGACGTCCAATACTTCCGCCTTCAGCAACCATGTCTTTTACATCTTCAAAATTTATTTTGATACCCTCTTTTTTTGAAAGCAGTCTTAAAATCTCTTTTGTTTGCTTTATACGAGCTTGTTGTTGTGCTTTAAGCATTGCTTTAAAATCAGGTTTTGTGGCATCAGGAAAATAACCTAAGATGTGTACTTCGTAATCTTTGTATAGCGTATTAACTTCAATACCCGGAATGAGTTTTATATTAATATTATTGGCATTAATATATTCTTGAGCTACATTATATGACAAAACGTTGTCATGATCAGTAAGTGCAATGACCTCCAGACCTGTTTCAACTGCCAAATCAACAATTTTTTCCGGTGAAAATACACCATCAGAATAGTAGGTATGTATATGAAAATCACCCTTCACAGAACACCTCCTATTTTAGGTATGATGATATCATGTTGACTCATTTACCTCACCTCTTTCATTATTTTTATTATTTACTGTAACATTAATTCTTTTTATATATGTTGATTTTGTTCTATCAATAAGAACTTCAACACCATTAATTTGAGTAATTGTAGATTCAGCAATTTCATATCTTTCCGGCAAACTTGTTGACAATCTTCGCAATGATGTTTCATATTCCATTCCAATTACACTTTCCACTGCTCCACAGAAACCTGCATCTGTAATATATGCCATTCCCTCATATATTTTTTCATCTGCAGTTTGAACGTGTGTATGTGTTCCAAAAAAGCCTTTGATTAAAGCATTGTCTTCTGTATTGTATGTATGTGCTAAATATTTTGAAAAACATATTTTTTCAGCAGTAGCTTCTGCATGAAAATCTATAATTATATGTTCTATACCTTGTTCTTTTAATCTATCAATCTCTTGTGGTACAACCTGCCAAGGTGAATCAATTGGCGGCATGAATACTCTTCCGAGAGCATTTATAACAGCTAGCTTTTGACCTTTAACCTCAAAAATTTGTGAACCGATACCATGAGTGCCGCTTGGATAATTTATCGGTCTTATAAGATTTTTGGCATCTTCTATATATTCATATATGTCTTTTTTGTCCCAAATATGATTACCGGAAGTAAAACAATCTATTCCGGCTTCAATAAGTTCTTCATAATTTTTCTTTGTTAATCCAAAACCATGTGAAGCATTTTCTATATTTGCAACAATAAAGTCAGGCTTGTTGTCAAGTGACTCAATAAATGACTTAACGGCAGACCTGCCTTGTCTGCCGGTTATGTCTCCTAAAAATATTAATCTTATTTTATCGCTTTCTAAATTCATTATTTTGCTATCTCAGTAGTTCTGAATTCTCTTACTACCGTTACTTTTATTTGTCCCGGATAGTCAAGTTCATCTTCTATTTTCTTTGCTATATCTCTTGCAAGTTTTTGAGAAGCTAGATCATCAAACATTTCTGATTGAACAATTACTCTAACTTCACGGCCTGCTTGAACTGCAAAGGATTGTTTTATTCCTTCATAACTGTTTACAATTTCTTCAATTTTTTGAAGTCTTTTGATGTAGATTTCTAAAGTATCACGTCTTGCGCCCGGACGTCCTGCTGATATGGCATCTGCCAGTTTAACCAAAACAGCTTCTATTGTATTAGCTGTAACGTCGTCGTGATGAGCTTCAATTGCATGAATAACTTCTTGTTTTTCACCATACCTTGATGCTAATTCAACGCCAAGTTGAATATGTGTTCCCTCTTGAGTTTGATCAACGGCTTTACCTATATCGTGCAATAAACCTGCTCGTTTTGCTATATAAACATTTGCTCCCAATTCAGCTGCAAGCATCCCTGCGATGTGTCCAACTTCCAAAGAGTGTTTTAATACATTTTGACCGTAACTTGTTCTATAGTATAATCTTCCGAGGTTTTTAATAAGCTCTTTATTTAAGCCCATTATGCCCATATCAACGGCAGCATTTTCACCTTCCTTCATAATTTTCTTTTCAACTTCTTCTCTTGATTTTTCAACCATTTCTTCTATTCGTACAGGGTGAATACGACCGTCTTGTATAAGTTTTTCTAATGCTAATTTTGCAATTTCACGTCTTACGGGATCAAAAGATGATAAAACAACCGCTTCAGGGGTATCATCAATAATTAAATCAACACCGGTCAAAGTTTCCAGAGTTCTGATATTTCTACCTTCACGACCTATTATTCTGCCTTTCATCTCGTCATTAGGTAAAGATACGACAGATACCGTTGATTCAACAACTTGATCCATCATGCATCGCTGCATTGTAGTTGAAAGAATTTCTTTTGATTTTTCCAGAGCGTTTTCTCTTATTTTTGCCTCGTTTTCGCGGATTAGTTGCATTTGCTCTTGAGCCAAATCGCTTTTTAATTGTTCCATTAACATCTTTTTTGCTTCTTCAGCAGAAAGTCCTGCGATTCTTTCTAATTCAACAGTCTGTTTTTGTACGATTTCTGCTAAAAAATCTTCTTTTTCAATAAGTTGATCTTTCATTTTATCCAGTTCAACTTCTTTATCAGTAACTTCTTGAATTTTATTTTCTAAAATATCTTCACGCTTATTTAATTTATTTTCTATTTGCGCAAATTCTCTTCGACGTTCTCTTTCATCTTCATTTAGTTGTTCTCTTTCGCTATGCAAAGCTTCTTTTGCTTTAATCAAAGCTTCTTTTTGCATAATGGTTTCTTTTTCTTCCAAATCCTTCTTTGCAAGTTCGGTTTGAGCAAGAAGATTTTTGTACTTAACTTGTTGCACAACAATCACAGCAACCAAAACTACGGTTACTACAATTGCAGCTGTGAGCATTCCGTTCATGCGGCACCTTTTCTCTTTCTATTTTTTATATATACACGATATTCGGGTACATATAACCTACCCGACAACTATTAATTCTCTCTAATAATCTTTTTTATCGCATATATCATCAAAAATTTATTATCTACTACTATAATTTAATAATATCATATATTATTAAATTTGTATACCGCAAATTAAAAAGACTGTAATTAAAATTAACCTCTTGTTTTAGTATTTTCGAAAATAGCTCTACTTTGACTTAACGCAAGCATTCTAAAAGAGCACATTCCTTGAGTTTTTTCCATTACGCCAATACTGGAAAGACGTGCTACAACAAATTCATTTAAGTCGTTAGGGGATATAAACAATGGACAGCTATTATTACATTCTCTATTGGAACTAAACGGACAGGTCATACTTATACCTCCAACTCCTTTAAAGCTTGTTCTAGCTGTTCATCATTCGGAGCTTTGCCATGCCAGCCTGCTTGATTTTCCATAAATGAAACACCCTTTCCCTTAATTGTATTTGCAATTATTGCACAAGGTCTTGATGATTTTGTTGCTTGAATATATGCTTCATATATTTGATTATAATCGTGACCGTTAATTTCAACAACGTCCCAATTAAAAGCTTTAAGTTTATCATGAAGATTATCTAAGCTCATAACGTTTTCAGTATTTCCGTCTATTTGAAGTCTATTTCTATCTATAATTACAATTAAATTATTTAAATTTTTGTGTGCCGCTTGCATAAATCCTTCCCAGCATGAGCCCTCTTGCAACTCTCCATCACCTGTATAAACAATTACATGTGCAGGGTTTTTATCTAATTTTAAACCCAGCGCAATACCGCAGGCGATAGAAATACCTTGCCCCAAAGATCCTGTAGATGTTTCAACTCCTGGAACATAATTTTTAGCAGGATGACCTTGAAGTTTTGAACCGAATTTTCTGAATGTAATTAACTCTTCTTCAGGGAAAAAGCCATATTGGGCTAAAATAGAATAAAGTAAAGGTGACGCGTGTCCCTTTGAAAGAATAAATCGATCTCTATTTTTAAAATTAGGAGAATTGTTCCAATCAACCGGTATATTCAAACATTTTTTATACAATACATTTAATATATCTGCACCTGATAGTGATCCACCAGGATGTCCTGATTTTGCATTATGTATCATTTTAACAATATTTTTTCTAGTATGTACCGATGCTTCTCTTAGTTCCCTTAATTCGTCTTCTGTAAACATATGAAATCCTTTACTTGATTATATAAGCGTAATAGCATTTTGTATGCTCATTTTACTACATTTTTTTATTGCTGTCTAATTAAATATTATATCAATGTACCTGTAATTTAAATTTCACTCCCATAATACAAATTATTTTATATTTTTGATTATACATATACACATTTTTTATAGAAAATAGTTTTTCAATAAGCGTATATTGAATATTTGTGCTTGCATATGTATTTTAACATTTCGTTATTTGTCAAAAAATCAAGCATATTTTGCTTAACTTTTTCGACATCGTCAGAGAATTTTTCAGATATTTTACTTATGTTGTTTTCGTGCCACCTGTATTTTAGCAAAACTTCTGGAATATTATAAAATTTTACAAACTTTATTGCTCTTGACCATAACTCATAATCTTCACATTTATATTTAGAATTATATTTTAAGTTATATTGTTTTAAAATATTGCTCCTAAGCATTACTGCAGGATGACAAATTTGGCAAAATTTTATAAAATCTAAATATTTAGGTTCTGCAATATATTTCATAACCTTTTGTTTTGGGAAGAACTCGCACCAAGAGCCTAAAACAGATATATCAGAATGAACATCTAAAAACTCGGTCTGTTTTTTTAGTCTTTCCGGCATGGATATATCATCTGCGTCCATCCTTGCAATATATTCTCCTTGAGATAAATCCAAGCCTCTATTTAAAGTAGCAGCTATTCCTTGATTTTCCTGCTCATAATATTTTATACGTGAATCCTGATAAGATAAAATTACATCTTTTGCATTATTAGTTGAACCGTCATTGATAATTATAAATTCAAAATCAGTAAAAGTCTGTTTTAGAATACTCTCTATCGATTCTCGTAAATATTCTTCTTTAGTGTTATATACAGGCATCAAAACAGAAACTTTGGGCATTAATACAACTCCTATTATTTAAAACTTAACCGTATAAATCTATTTGTGTGAATTTTTATATAGAATAGTTTTCCACAAGAATTTTGGAAGAGCAGGAAAAATCCTTTTAAATCTTTCCGGTTGGCATATTGTACGGTAAAGCCACTCTAAACCTAAATCTTGATATATCTTAGGTGCCCTTTTTACTTTACCGGACCAAACGTCAAGGCTGCCACCCACACCAATCATTAAGCATGGCGGTAGGATTTGTTTTGCATTATATATAAAGAATTCTTGTTTAGGAGAACCAAGCGCCACCAAAATTAAACGGGCATTTGCACTTTTTAGACCATCATATATTTCGTTATCATTATCAAAATATCCGTTATGATAATATACTATATCTAAATTTTCTATTTCACTTTTTAAATTTGAAATAGCCTTAACAATAACTTCTTCCTTAGAACCAACTATAGCAACCGGCTTTCCGTTTTTTGCACACCAGTCAAGAAGTGTTCTTGCAAAGTCAATTCCGGGAATGCGTTCTACATTATAACCTTTTATTTTTAATGCTACTTTTATACCTATGCCATCAGGAATAACCATTTCTGCTTCATCAATTATTTGTTTGAAATTATCATCTATTCCTGCATGCTCAATCATTTCAGGATTTATCGTAATAACTTGTGCAACTTTATTACCATTTATTAGATTAAATGCTTTATCTAACGCACCAATAAAAGAATCTTTATCTATGTGTATCCCCATTAACTCAATATTCATAAAAATATTATATCTATAGTAAAAAAAAATTACAATTACTTGAAAATTTACATTTTATATTCTAGAATTTTGTTAAATAAGAAAGGAGTCAATAATGAAAAAATTATTAACAGTTTTAGCATTAATTGCATTTACGGGTTCTGTTTTTGCAGCTACAGGTTTAAGCAAAGTAACAAATTCTTTAAATAAAGGAATTAATACTCTTAACCAAAAAGAACAACAATTAAACAGCAAAATTGATAAAGCTCAAGCAGACAGAGCTAAAGCAAAAGCAGAAGCTCAAAAGAAAGCAGAAGCACAAGCTGCTGCATTAAAAAAACAACAAGAGGCTCAAAAGAAAGCTTATGAAGCTGAAAAAGCAAAAATAAAGGCACAAGCTGATGCTCAAAAGAAAGCTGCAAATGATACAAAGAAAGCTGTAGATAACGAAGTATCATTCTGGAAAAATCTTTTTAGCAGAAAATAAGAAACAAGCAATATACATTAATGTATAAAATAAAATCTCTCTATACAATAGAGAGATTTTATTTATATTAATCAAGATTAGGTTCACCATTCATTAATTTTAATATTTCGACAACTTTTGGCATTTGACAGTCAAAAGTGTAGTGAGCTTTTTTTATTGAACATTCTGCACAATTACCGTTTAATTGGTAACACTCAATTGCCTGTGTTGTCCAATTTTTTGTAATAGAAACAGAAAACTCATTTTGTTCAGGTTTAATAACTGTATTTAACATCCTTTCCTCTCCCAATAATAATGAGGCAACACTATCCCTCAACTATCAGAATAATATATAAATTTCTACAAGACATCATTCAAAAAGAGGAAATTATTACAAATTAGATTGCATTTATTACATCTAAGCCTTTGAATTGAAAAATATTCTCAGTTTTACCGTTTAACTTTTTTTCTGCAAGAATGGTACCGATGATTGCTTCTAATTGACCTATCGGCATCATATTTGGAGGTAATTCATCAAAGCCATATTCATATTTCAAAATAGATTGTAAAAATTTGCAGTCTGCAGATGAATGTTCTTTATAATTAGAGTACAGATTCAATTTTTGTCTGGATAAATATACTTCAAATCTGTTTATATCAATTCCGTCCATCGCAATTGATGAAAATAATTCACATCCGCGTGTTGAAAATCTTTGCATCCAATTATCTCGATTCAAAAAGTTTTCTTCATTATTATGAATTAATTGATATTGTTTTGACAATACTCTCCATTTTCCTTCAAGCATTGTGTTATCCCAAGGTAATGATACGCAAATGACAGAATTTTTTAATGATATATAATTATCAAAAAAAAGCTGAATATCACTCATTGAGAATAATTTATCAATATGAATTAATTTCCCGCTTGCCAGTTCTCTTACTGCTACACCGCTTTCAATTGATGAAGAAGCGCCAAGAGATAATCCTACTGCGTGTGTTATCATAAACCAAAATCCTCATCTTCAGGAATATTAGACTTTAGTTTAATTACTCGTTTTTCTACTTCAGGCATGCCGTTTTCTGTACCTTGTTTTGTTTCATTTTCAAGTTTTATATACAAATCCATGTTGCTTTTTGATAATTTTTCACTTTTTTGACTATTAAGAAGTCTTTGTTTATTTTCTTCTAATAATTTTCTTGCGGCTGGTGATATAGAGTCATTTTCGACTTGTTGAATTACTGCTTGACGTTGTTTTTGAATTTTTTCTTGCTCTGCTTTTGATAAGGTTAAAGCACTGTGTCCTCTGTTTTCATAACTGTTATTGTAACTATTTTTAAGTATTAAAATTTCTACTCTTCTGTTTTTAGGGTCTTTGGGAGAAAATGCATTTTCCAAAGGTCTGGTTTCTGCGTAACCAATTGCACTAAATAATGACGGATTAAAACCAAAACGAGAAATTAAATATCTTACTACAGAAGATGCTCTTGCAGAAGAAAGTTCCCAGTTTGAGGGATACTTATCAGTATGTATAGGACTACTGTCAGTATGTCCTTCAACTCTCATTGCATGCAAAACAAATTTTTTACAAACTAAAACACCAACTTTATCTAATAATTTTTTTGCATTCGTATCAAGATAAGCTGAAGCAGGTGCAAAAAGATACTTATCATCAAAAGTTAATAATAGCCCTCTTTCAGTTATTTTAGAAGATATTCCATCTAACTCTCCTGCCTCTGTTAATTTTTGTATAGAACTTTCTATATCTTTAAAAGACTCTTCTTCATATCTTGGACTTATATATTCCAACATTAAACTTGGTATAAAAGAATTTCCCTGTTGTTGATCAAAAAAACTGTCACTTCCATCCATTAAAGACTGTTGACCGTCAAGCATTGTATTTTGACTAAAGGCATTTTTTAAAGATTCTTCCAATTTAGCAAAATCAGAGACATCTACCTGAGCAAGTGCATATAGAACGACAAAAGTCGCAAATAATAGCGTGATAAAATCGCCGTATGATACCAGCCATCTTTCCAGATTTTCGTGCTCTTCCGGCGGTTTTTTTCTAGCCATTATTTTCTGCTCCTTGTTCTTTTATCAATAAAAATGACTGTAACTTTCTTTCTATTAAAACAGGGCTTTCTCCTGCTTGAATAGATAAAACACCTTCAATAATCATATTCTTGTATAAAAATACATCCTGATATATAAATTTAATTCTTGTACCCAGAGGTATCATAACTAAGTTTGCTGCGAACAAACCGTATATAGTTGCAACGAATGCAACAGCAATACCTGCACCTAATTTTGATGGATCAGATAAGTTCTGCATAACTTGGATTAAACCCATAACCGCACCTATGATACCTAAAGTTGGCGAATAACCGCCAAATGATTCATAAACTTTTGCAGCATTATGAACTTCTTGTTCTTGTTGGTTTAGCTGATTTTCCATCATTTCTCTTACCAACGTAGGGTCAGTACCGTCCGCAACAGCTCCAAGTCCCAATGTTAGCATAGGGTCTGATGCATTCATTGCTTCTTTTTCTAAAGCAATAATACCTTCTTTTCTTGCTTTTGTTGCATAACTTCCTATTTCAGTTATCAAAGCGTTAAAGTCAACTTTTGGGGGCATATATACGGATTTTAAATATCTAAATGCAAGTGCAAGTGTTTTAGAGGGGAAGCTTAAAACAATAGCCCCTGAAGTACCGCCTAATACAATGAATGCCGCAGTTATTTGCAGAAGTTGTCCTAAATTTCCGCCTTCCAAGGCTTGACCGGTTAAGATAAAACCTATTCCGAGAAATGTTCCAACTATTGCAAATATATCCATAACTGTCTCCAAATTATATACTATTCTACGTATATTAAACTATATTTTACACGTAAATAAATCCTATAAATAAAGGATTAGTTATGATTTTTGCATATGTTTATATGAATATTTTTAGTTCATATTTGTAGACAGTAATATATTTGAGTAAATGTGCAAACAATAAAATCAATTTTGGGTTCCTTTACCCCTTTACCCCTTTACCCCTTT
>CADBTL010000073.1 GCA_902797575.1 uncultured bacterium | reverse complement strand
ATGTAATCTTTTGTTGTTCCATATTTAAATGACTTTGCTCCGCCTGATGATTGAGCAATACTTCCGCCTATTGTAGATACTTTAAAGTTTGAAGGGTCCGGCGGATAAAATAATTTTTCGCTTTCTGCAAGTTTTTTTATATCACCAAGAACAACCCCCGGTTGAACTCTCATTGTCATATCGGTTGGGTTAAATTCTAAAATTTTATTCATTTTGGAAAAATTTAAAACTATTCCACCGTTATTTGTAACGCAAGAACCAACTGTATTTGTGCCGGCTCCTCTTGCAATTACCGGTATGTTATGAATGTTTGCGTATTTTAAAATGTTTTGAACATCTTCTATTGTTTCCACAAAGACAACTACATCAGGAATGCCTGAGTGTTCACGCAAGTTTGCAGAGTCCTCAGCATAACAATATCTTTCTTCAATACTTGAAAGAATATTGTCTTTTTTTATTATTTTTTTTAAATCGTTTATTCTATTTTTCAACAACATTTGATGCTATTTTTTCGATACTTTTATTTAATTTTGCAAGCTGCTTATCCATACCGCCAACTTTTTTAGTAAGTTGTGCTGTATCTTTATTATCCACCAAAGTCATAACTTCTTCCAGTTTTTCTTCCAATGAATTTATTTTTGCTTGTTGTGCAGACATTTTATCATCCATTGCTACTAAGAATCTGTTCAAAGTATCTTCAATTGGTGTTATATCAACGTCCGGTCTTATATTATTTATTGTAGAATCAACTATCATTCTGTCAAGTTTTGTTTCTAAAGATGATATTCTCTTAGTTTGTTTATCAAAAACAGCACTTAAGGCATCTACAAGCTCTGCACTTTCTGAGTCATCTTGAGCAGATGCTTTTAAGTCTTCTATCATAGTTTTTATTTGAGAAATCTCATCTAATGTCTCAACCTTATCGGAAATTGATGCAATTTGCACGCCGGCTTTATCTACCCATTCTGCAAGATATTCAAATACTTGGTTAAATACTTGATTTGTTTTTGTTCCGCTTTGTATCATTGCATTAATTGCCGATAACTTATTATCTAATTTATCTATTCCTGATTCTTTTGAAAAGTTTCTTGTTCTTTCATCTAAATCATCAATTACAAGTTTAAAGTCCTGCAGATTATCTTGAAGCATTTTGTAGGATTCATCTGATGAAAGCAGAAGTTTATTTGTTCTGGTACTTATGCTTACTATATCTTCTGATAAACTGTCAAATCCTTTTTTGAATTCCTCAGCTTCAAATTTTGGCATTTCTGCTTTTATTGTTTCAACAAGTTGATAAATATTGTTTGTAGAAGATATTAGTTCTTCAAATTCTTTTGCCTTGTCATTGGCTTTCATTTCATTAAGAACAAGTCTTAAATTAGCAATGTCAGATTCTAAATCTTGAAGGCTGTATATATAGTCTACATCGCCTTCTGATGACATAATAGAAGTAATTTTTGAATTTATTGTGTCTATTTCTTTTCTGATTGAGTCAATTTTATTATCAACAATTGTTATGTTGTTTTTAACATTTGTAACTTCATTTGTAGATGTCACAATATGGCTTAGAATTGTTATCAATTCATCATGTTTTTCTTGTATAAATTCTTCTATTTCTTCTTGTTCTGTTACAAATGATATTTGATTAAATATATTTATAAACTGAGTAATTATATCAGCTTTAAGATTATCGAGTTCTTGCGGTATATCTTTTTCTTGAAGTTCCACTTTTTCTTTTATATCAGCAACGGTTTGCAAAATGCTGTGTTTTACAAGTGTGTTGAGTTCAGCAAGTTCAGGTAAATTCCCGCCGCACAAATCCTGTATGTCATCTAAATAACCAAGTTGCTCTTGAATTAGTTTTTCTACTCCTGTTATTTGATTTTTCACTGCTTCGTGGAAAGCTTCATCAAATGATTTATTCATAATTTGTGCTTTTAAGCTTACGAATTCAGCTTTTAACTCATCGACAGACTTGTTCAATCCTTCAGCAACAGCAATTAAATTACTGTTAACTTCATTTTTTGATTCAGTAAAGTTTGATATAAGGTTTTCTACGGATATCGAAATTCTTTCAAATGATTTTGTATATTCTCCTGATAGAACTTTGACTTCTTCAAATTTACCGGTTATTGTATCTGTAACATTTTTATCAAAGATATTTATTTTTTCACTTAAGTCTTTTGATATATTCTCTTTGATGAATTCTTGGAATTTTGTATTCAATTTATCAGACATTGAACCTAAAAGGATTTCATTTGTAGCAAGCAAATCTCCAATTGTTTTATTAAATACACTTTCCTGTAATAATTTATTAATATTTCCGGTTGTTTCATGCAAAGCATTTTGCATTTCTCCGTTTAAATTATCAAGTTTTTCTTTAAGAATTGATGAATCTGTTTTAATTTCAACATATGATTTTAATTCATCCAGTGCATTATGAATATAACCTGAAACAGAACCTTCAATAGCTGTTGTAAGGATTGAAATGTTGTCTTTTTGAGCATCATGCAAAGTATTAAATTGTTCTGTAATATCTGCAACAATGCCGTCAGCCTCTTTTTCAATGCTTTTATTTATATTTTCGACATGGTCCTTCATTAATTCTTTAAGAACATCTCTGCATATGTTCGTGTTTTGTTTCAGATTTTCTGTTTCTGCTAATATTTGGTTTGCAAAGTTTGCAATACTTGTTTGCTGCTCGTTAATAGAGTTTGAATTTTTTACAGAAGCATCTTCAATATATTGTCTAATATCATTAGATCTTGTTTCACTGTTTTTTACCAACATATCATACCATGCTGCAAATTCAGATTTATTTGAATCTTTGAGTTCTTCAATTAATTCATTAAAGGACATGTTAAGTTCTTTTATTTGAGCTTGAGAAATATTCATTCTTGATACTTCATCTTTATCAAGACGCTCATATAAATCTGTAAATTTGGTATTAAATTCTTTAATACCGGTTTCAATTTTTTGCGATAACTCAGTATTTGTATTACCAAATTGAGTTGCTAAGTTAACTGAACTTTCTTCAAAGATACTGTTTATACTTTCTCTAAGACTGTCAAGTGCAGGTCTGACTTCCCCAACAGTGTTAGAAATATTTTCAAATTTAGCATTTACATCTTGAGCGTGTATCTCGAGATTGGAATCAACAAACTTAACAACATCGTCAAATTGATTTTTTAAATTTTCAAGTAGTTCTGTATTAGCGGCTGAAAGATCATTACAGAAGTTTTCCATTTTTTCTTTTAATGCACCATAATCTGCCGATGTAAGTTCAATATTTTCCGTAAGTATAGATTTTAAATTGTTTGAGATATCATCCAGTCTTAAAGCATAACTATCATTGTGTTTTTCAAGAGTATTATTTAATATTTCATTTAGTTCCAACACTTTGTCTTTAATAAATTCTGCTTGATTATTGTTATGATTTTTTGCTTCATCAAAAGAATCTTCTATCTGTGTTTTATATTGTTCTAATTCGCCGGCTAAAACTTCGCTTAATTTTTCTGTTGTACCGCTTAATTCTTTTCGAATTTTATCGCCTAAAGCTTCTTTTGCTTGATTCATAATATCAACAAGCATAAGATTTAAAGATTCAAAATTACCTTCGATTATTGAAACTTGATGTGCTAAATCTTCATCTACAGCAGAATCAACTTCTGTAATTTTTTTCTTTAAATAATTAAAACTTGTTTGTAATTCTTCAAGAGAAGTTTCCTGACCTTTTTTAAATTTTTCATCAATATCAATTAGAGTATTTTTAAGTGAAGTATAGTTCTGTTCTGCACTGAATTTTAGTTCACTTAGAGTATCTGCGTTTAAACAAGCAAAATCATTTTTGAATTCTGTTATGTTTTCCAGCAGTGAGTTTTTTAATCCGGTAAGTTTTGATTCAAAGTCATTTTTAATCTCTTCAGATGCTGATAACATATTTTCCACATCTGATTTAATGTTAGAATTATTTACACTTAGCATTTCTTTGATAATGTCAAAATTTGAACATGCATTAGCCAATTTTTCATATGAATCTTGAATAGATTCTTTTATTGAATTATTTGTTTCAAAAATAGCTGAGGTAATCTTTCCAAAGCGTCCGTCTGATTCTTCTGAGATTTGTTTTAGATTATTTTCTACTTGAATTCTTATAACATCTACAATATCTCTAACGCTTTCTACGTAGTTGAGATTACTGTCTTTAAGACTTTCCGAAACCCTGTCTAATTTAGCTTCTAATGATGCATTCTCTGTTGCCTCTGAGTTGCTGACATATGATAGTACGTCAACAATAGAATCGGATATTTTTGTTAGATTTTCTTTAATACCGTTAAGGACTTCAGTTTGTGCGAATTTAATTTCATATTCTACGCTATCCAGTTTGTTTATTAGGAGTTCATATTTGCTGAATAAATCTTTTGCATAGGAATCTGAAAGTTCGCTATTTGAATTATCAAAGGAGTCAAGGATATCCTGTTTAACTGCATACAAATCTGTTTTTACATTTTTTATAACATTTACTATATCTATACCTACTAAGTTGTCTAATGATTGTTTTATATCATTTAATTCATTCTTTGAGTTTGTTAATTCGAGAGCAGAAGAATCCATTTTAAAATCGATTGTTTCAGTTAGGTTCTTGATACTCATAACCTTTTCAATAACACTTTCGGTTATATCTGCTGTGCTGTTGTCTCGTTGTTCGAGGATTGTCCTTAAGCTGTTTTCGAAAAGAGTTAATCGGTCAGTAATATTCGCAAACATTGCATTATTAGAAGACATATTTGTTTCATCAAGCTGAGATATAACTTTTTTCAAATTATCAACATTCTGTGCCACTTCATTAAAATTCTTTTCGCATAGTTCCGCAATCGCAGTATGTGAGTCTTTTAATCTTGAATCCAAAACTTCTGCATTGTTAGAAATATCATTCAATGCTCGTGAAATATTAATTTCAAGCAGCTGCATAATTTTATCAGACTCTTGAGCGACCTTTTCTTTTACACTTTCACCGGAATTAATTATATTAGATATAATGTCGTTTATTTTTGAATCTAAATTTAGTATTTTTAAACTTTCGTCGATTGTGTTAATGTTGTTTAAAACGTTGTTTAAAGCGTTTTTTAAGTCCTCAGAACCGTTAGATATAGTTTCAAAAACAGATTCCAAAGAGTTTTTAAATTCTTCAAGTTCTTTATTTGATGAAATTTCTTTTACAGATTCTTCAAGTTTTGCTAAAGTTTCTAATATAGTATTTGTAGATTCATCTTCAATACCTGATAATTCTGTTTTAAGTCCGGCAATAATATTTACTGCTGCATCAATTTTGTCTGATAAATTATCTATTTTGTATGATTTTTGTGCCATTGTATCAACTAAATCGTTGATTTCTTTGCTTTTTATGGATAGGTCAACAAGGTGTTTTTGGATATTAGAAGTGTCGTCTTGTGTAGCAAGTCCTTCAAATAAATCTTCAATTTGGACATTTTTTTTGTCCATTAATTGGATAGCAGAAAGAATGGTATTTGAAGAATCAATAATGTCATTTAATTTATCGGTAAAACCATTTATTGCTTCTGATTGGTCAATCTCTGAAATAGTCTTTAAAACTGTTTTAAAGTTTTCGTTTAAGCTTATTACTATAGAGTCAAAGCCGTTACTTAGCTTTTCAAAATCATTTCTTACTGTTGATATGCTTTTTATAATATCTTTTTTCTTGCTGTCATCAGCTTGCATTGCATCAAGTCTGAGAATAATGTCTGAAAGGGTTTCTTTATTAGATACAACTTCTCTGGAGAAAACTGAAAGATTTGTGGCAACTATATCAAAAAGTTCTTTTATTTCTGCTGTTTTGACGGCTTCAGTGCTATTTTTAAGAAGATTTGAAAATAACGATTCAATAGCGCCAAACTTTGATATCAATACATTGTGTCTTTCATCAAGAATTTGTTTTAAATCTGACAAATTTAATTTTATAACATCAATATCTTCT
The DNA here is from genome assembly GCA_902797575.1 of uncultured bacterium. Taxonomy (GTDB): domain Bacteria; phylum Cyanobacteriota; class Vampirovibrionia; order Gastranaerophilales; family Gastranaerophilaceae; genus CAG-196. The sequence continues at coordinate 16,565 of CADBTL010000073.1, read as the reverse complement.
ACGGTATCAATTCTTTGTAGTTTAGTATTAATACCTTCCAATACCTTATCTATATCAGAAGTGTTAAGAACACCTTGTGCCCTTATAGAATTGAGCATGGTTTTTACGGTATCAAGTTGTTCGCCTATATCAGCCAAGTTATTTATATCTGCCATATCCTCTTATTTTCTCCCTTAAAACATTACCCCTTTTAATTATATTATAATATAAACATGGTGACAAATATTAATTTTTTTTCTAATATTATCTTATTATGAATTATGTTTTTTTAATACTTATTATCGGTGCGATTATTTTAGGTGCGTTGAATGGTAAGCTTGCAGATGTTAATAATGCAATGTTAACAGCTTGTGATACGGCTGTAAAAATCTCATTTTCTTTAATAGGAATTATGGCTTTTTGGCTCGGGATAATGAGGATTGCAGAAAAAGCCGGCATGATAAAATTATTGTCAAAAATGCTTGAGCCGATTGCAAAACTTTTATTTAAAGATAGGGGCAATAATAAAAATGTTGCGGGTGATATTGCAATGAGCATTTCTGCTAATGCACTCGGTTTAACTAATGCAGCTACACCTATCGGTTTGAAAGTTATGAAAGAATTGCAGGAAGACAACCCTCAAAAAGATACTGCTACAGATTCCATGTGTATGTTTTTAGGAATGAATACTGCTGGTTTTCAAATAATTCCTGCAACGGTAATTGCGGTTCTTGTTGGTGCCGGAGCGGAAAATCCTACCGAAATAATTATACCGACCTTAATTGTAACAATTTTAGCATTTTTAACTGCAATATTTACTGCACTTATTCTTAAAAAAATTTGGAGGGAGAAAAATGAGTGAGTTATCATTATATATTCTTCCTGCAATTATTTTAGGAATAACATTATATGCATTTTTTAAAAAAGTTCCGATTTATGAAGAATTTATTGAAGGTGCAAAAGACGGATTTAAAGTTTCTGTCACGATAATACCGTATTTGGTAGCAATCATTGTCGGAATAGCTATGTTTAAAGCTTCCGGTGCTATAGATATCTTAACCGGAATATTCGGCGGCTTGTTGCAAAAACTGTCTGTGCCTATTGACATTATACCGATAATGATTACACGTTCGCTTTCCGGCTCTGCGACACTGGGTTTGTTTTCGGATATTGTAACGGCACACGGTGCAAACAGTTATATCGCAAAAATGGCAGCTGTAATGGTAGGAAGTTCTGAAACGACTTTTTATGTATTAGCGGTTTATTTTGGCTCTATCGGTATAAAAAAATACAGATACGCACTATTAACCGGTATTATAGCTGATATTACAGGTATTGTACTAGCAATTTTGGTTTCTCGATTGTTTTTTCTTGCCAACATTTAGTTGTGTTGCAAAATTTTTCTTCTTCAATCTCGCGTTTTATCAGAGCTGCAAAGTTTATATCAATAAAGTTGATTTTGTCAATTTTCTCAACTTCAAAATCACTTGAACCGCAATTTGAACAATAATGATTTTGCGGGATAATTTGTCCGTTTTTCACCATAGCTTTCATTTTAACTCCACAACAGCGGCATCTTGTCACGTACCATTCATTTTGAATAAGTTTGCCGCAGTCAGGACAGTAAGCTTGTTCAATGTCAGGTTGAATTTTGCTGTGTGTGCATTTCGTTTCAAGTGAAGGGAAAAATATTTTTGTCAGATTAATAATATTTTCTGTAAAATTCATTAGTATACCTCTTTTAAAAATACTTAATAAATATAAATAAAAAGTCAATGTTTTTATAAATTTTACAATGAGAGGATGTAGAAAAAGTTAAGGAAAAGAGATGTAAAGTGCTGTGCAGGAACTAAAATTTTCACATAAAAATTAATGCTTTAATCCCAAGAAAAAGTATTCCAAATCTACTTCAAAAAATTGTGCTAATTTATACATGGTTCTGATATTAACTGGAAATTTACCATTTTCTAAATTAGATAAATGGTCTCTTGATATATCTACCTCTAAAGAGACTTGTTCTTGGCTAAGATTTTTTGCAATTCGTAAATCTCGCAACCTTTTACCTATTGTATTTTGTATTGTTTTTAATGACATTTTATTATTGTAGGATATATTCTACAAATAATCAGTAGAGTGTATTCTACAACAATTAGTTAATATCCAATAATTATAATTATTGACAAGATTTATTTTTTATTTTAGGATTATCGAGAGCAGTTAGTAAAATGGATTAAGGAAGAGTATGAAAGATTTAAATATATGTTTTGATAGTAGAATATTAATGAATGAATATAAAAAAAATTCTTGTCGTTCAGGCATTTTTTTTGTTGCAAAAAATATTTTATCAGTAATGGCTAAAAGAAATGTAAATTTATACTTATATTTCGAAAACAAAAGCAAATATGTTTATAAAATAATAGAAGATTTAAATATTAATATTCCACAAAGCAATATATTATACGAAAGCAGTGATTTTTCCGAAATAAATACATTTTTTTCTCCTGTATTTACAATACCGGAAGTATTAAATAATTATCCTAAAATATCCAAATATATACTTGTTCATGATGTGATACCGTTGTTATTTCCGGAATATTATAATTTTAATTATGATGACGACTGGTTTTTATTGCTGAGCAAGAGTATTCAAAAAAATGATACTTATTTATTTTCTAACTCTGATTATACAAAACAAGATTTTTTGAAATATTTTCCACAACTGGAAGAAAATAAAATATATACCATACCACTTTCAACTAATATAAAATATAAACCAAATAAGGATATAGAACAATTAAAGAAAGCATACAAGAAATATAATATTCCTCAAGATAAAAAATATTTGTTTTCATTATGTTCCTTAGAGCCGCGTAAAAATTTAATTAGAGCTGTAAAAACATTTATAGAGTTTATAGAAAAACACAATATAGAAAATTTAGTTTATGTATTAGGTGGTGGTGCTTGGGATGGATTTATAGAAAAATTTGAAAAAGAAGTTCCGAATTATAAACAATATAAAGATAGAATAATAAAAGCCGGCTATATCGATGATGAAGACATGGAGATATTATATAGTAATGCTGAGTGGTTTGTGTATACCTCTCAATACGAAGGGTTTGGTATGCCGCCTTTAGAAGCAATGAATTGCGGTTGTCCTGTGATTACATCTAACAATTCATCACTTCCTGAGGTTGTAGGTGATGCAGGAATAATGATAGATTATAATAGCGATGAGCAGCATATAAAAGCCTATGAAAAATACTTTTATGACAAAGCATATAGAGATGAGATGTCTCTAAAGGGACTGGAACGTTCAAAATTATTTTCTTGGGAAGATGCTGTAGATATAATTCTGAAAGAAATGCAAGAGGTTGAGCAGAAAAAATCAAATCGACCGTTAGTTACTGTTGTTACTCATACGCATAATGTAATAAAAAATAATAATAAAGAGAAGTTTGTAAAATATTTAGAAAGTATAAAAAATCAAACATATGAAAATATTGAGCATATTATAATTGATGAATCGTCAATGGATGGAACACTTGAATTACTTGAAGAGTATAAGAAAAGAGCAAATATATTATACTATTCTGAAAAAACAGAAGATAATTTAAAAATAAATGGCAAGTACGTACTGTATGCAAATAATAATAATTACTACAACAGTTATGCGATAGAAGGGTTAGTTTCAAAATCTGAAGAATTGGATGCAGACATATGTTATGCAAATAATAAACCTAGTAATGTAACGCAAAACTATTTATATGATACAAATTTTTTAATATTTAATACTTCAATTCATGATTATACATATTTAATAAAAACAGATATTTTAGAAGAATTCGGAGAAAATAATATACAGAATAAAATTGATTTTGATATATCAATTTTGTATAAGATGCTGCAGAATAATAAAAAATTTGTAAAAATAAAACAAAAGATTCTAAATAATAAAATACAAAAAGGATTCTTGAATAAAAATGACTTTGTAGATAATATAGTTAATTCTTTTTACGAAAATTATGGGAAATATCATAATTTTACAAAATTCGATATATATTTATTAACAAGTGGTCAATATAAAAATTTACCGTTAGAGCAAGCTTTAAGCTTAAATTCAAAAATAGTTGCAACGGGTAACGCAGATTGGGTAAATGAATTTTTCAGGACATATATCGAATGTAATAAAAAACATTTAAATGGAAATAAATGTTTAAGGATAAAGCCTTTAACATTTAAGGAAATTTGTAAACAATTGTTATCAGAGATATTTTCGATAAAAAATGAATATAAAAATAATAAAAAACGTAAAGTTGTGAGAATTTTGGGATTTAAATTTAAATTTAAAATGTAATTATTGTTAGCACTTTTGCTTTGATATCAAAATAGAATCTATAATCAACATATTTAACTTATGTTATGATAAGAGTATCAAATATTTCGGGAAGTTGAGGTTTTAGTATGAAAAAGTATTTAGTACTGTTATTAATGCTTGTTTTATCTTGTTGGTCCGTTTTTGCTGCTGTGCAAAAAGAGATAAGGGCAGGGGAATATGTTACTCAAACAATCAATCTAAGAGCATACAAGGATATTAGTAAAAGATTTCTTGTAATAAACAAGTTAAAGCAGCAAACTAAGAATCTTTCTGATGCAGATAAAAATGTAATAAAAAAATATGTATTCGGGGCGGTTAGAGGAGAAAATACATTTCTTTTAATTAACAGTTATTTACGAGGTAATATGCAAATGTACATACCGCAAAAAGAAATTACCAAGCCTTTAAAATCTCGAATGGATTATTATGCAAGGACATTGAATTCAGTAATATCTAAAGCAAGGCTTCCACAGAATATGCTTTTATATGCGGGTATGACAGAAAAAGATATGGAAGCTGTTTTTGCTGATAAAAAAATAGACAGTGTAATAAAAACAGAATTATCAGATAAAAATTTAACGATATTAAAAGACAAAATAAAAAATGAAAAATTTGACGAGAATGCTTTTATAGTTGCTTATTATGATAAAAATTTTGTTCCGAAAACAAAGTTCATGTTTGAAATATCTGCGCCTAAAAATTTGCAAGTTGTATCTATGGAAGAACTGGATAAAAAAAGAGCAAAAGAAGTTGTAATTAATAAACAAGCAACGTGGAAAATAACCGATATCAATATAGATTCAAATAAAAATGGAAAATATTACAGAATAAAAATTAAATTTGTAAAATAAAGATTAACATAATTGTAAATAAATGGTAATATTTGAACATGAAGTATAAAAAAATATCATCAAATCCGATAGCGACACTTTTACAAATAGTAGGGGCTAAGTGGAAATTACTTATAATACAGGCTCTTTTAAAAAAAGAAATGCGATTCTCTGAACTTAAAAAGGCTCTTGGCTGCACGTCAAGAATTCTTCAGATAAATTTGACAGAGCTTGCTCAAGACGGTTTGGTTGTTCGAGAAGAAGATTTATCAGAACCAAATAGAGTTGAGTATTATTTAACTGATATCGGTTATACGCTTAAACCTGTTATAGATACAATGGAAAAATGGGGAAAAGATTACAAAAGACTAAAAAAATTGATGGAAAAATATAGTAAAATTCAGGAGATGTAAAATGGATATTCGTTATTTGGGACACAGTGCTTTTGAAATTACTACTGGTGGTAATAAGATTCTAATTGATCCCTTTTTGGTGTGTGTTCCTAATTATGATTATAAAAGTGTAAATTATATTTTTGTAACTCACGGGCATGGCGATCATTTGGGAAGTGCTGTAGAAATCTCTCGTGCAACAGGCGGAAAAATTACGGCAGTGTTTGAGCTTGCAAACTATTGTGCTAAAAAAGGCGGAATATCTAATGGTGTCGGACTTGGCGCATGGCAAAAATATGATTGGGGTAACGCAATATTTGTTCCTGCTTTCCACTCCAGTTCAACTCCTGATGGATTATATGCAGGTTGCCCTGCCGGTATAATTTTCGAGATAGAAGGGAAGCTTCTGTATCATGCCGGTGATACATCTTTAAATTCGGAAATGAAAGTTATCGGAGACTTATATAAACCTGAGATATCTATGCTCCCAATTGGCGGAACTTATACTATGGATATAAAACACGCCTTGATTGCTGCAGAGTGGCTAAAAACCAAATATGTGATACCAATGCATTATAATACTTTCGATGCAATAAAAGTCAATATTGAAGAATTTACTCAAGGAATAAAAGAACTTGATAAAGAACCTTTAGTAATTAATGTTAATCAGTCTCTGTCTATTTAAGACTTTTGCCGCACACTCTGATTGTAACAACTTCTTAATATATATATAAATTTAGGCAATTATTTCACAGAAAAATACTTTACATAAATATAAGGGGAATTTGTAATTAAAAGGAGATGACCATGGCTATCACAGAAATTGGACAGCAGTCTACGATAATGCAACAGTGGGAACATCTTAAAAAGGGCGGAAAGTCTGATTCAGAAATAGACAGAGAAGAAGAAGCTCGTGCGATACTGTCTTTTGCAGTCAAGATGGCTGAAAATAAAGAAGATAAAAATCTAAAAGAAGATGAAATTGTGAGAATAATTGTTGATACAGCTACAGCGTTTAAATTTTTAAACCCTGATTTTGAGGAGCAGATGCTTTTGAATTTTACTAATGCATTTTTATATCAATATGACTCTAATATTCGTGATAAAGTATTAAACGAATTGCAAAGAAAAAATCTTATTTCTCCTGAAAGATTTCAAGAGGGCATTTCTAAACAAGAGTTGGATGTGTTATTTTAAAAAAGTACTTGTTTATAATGCTTTTATAAGGGTATAATGTGTAGTAAATTTTTTTGCGCAAAGAAATGTCTTTTATAAACAGTGTGCAAATAATCGTTTTTTTTAAGTTTTATGTAATATCTGATATTATGATATAATGAGAAAGCGGAGGAGAATTATGGAATTGAATAAATACATAGAGCATACTCTATTAAGACAAGATGCTGCAAGGGAAGAGGTTCAAAAATTGTTGGATGAAGCTAAGCAATACAAATTTTTCGGTGTTTGTGTTAATCCATGTAATGTAAAATTTGCAAAGGAGTATTTAAAAAATACAGACGTTAAAATAGTGACAGTTATAGGTTTTCCTCTTGGACAATCAACTACAGAAGTTAAAATTCTTGAAACGGTTGATGCCATTAAAAATGGTGCTGACGAGATCGATATGGTAATTAACGGAGGCAAACTGAAGGATAAAGAATATGACTATATCATAGAAGAAATCTCCAAAATTAAAACAGCTTGTCAGGGACATAATTTAAAAGTAATTATTGAAACGGATTTGTTAACAAAAGAAGAAATTAAGCTCGCTTGTGAACTTTGTATTAAGGGCGGAGCTGATTTTGTAAAAACATCAACAGGATTTGTTAAAAACGGAGTCGGAGCAAGAGCAGAAGATGTTAAACTTATGTATGACACAGTAAAAACGGCAGGTCTCCGAGTAAAAGCATCCGGCGGAATAAGAGATAAAGAGACTGCAATAAAAATGATAGAATCAGGTGCGGTAAGGCTTGGAACGAGTTCCGGTGTAAAAATTGTAGAGTAATAAATGTTAGAAAAAATATTACTTTTTTTTATAAATTTGTATCAAAAATTAACTTCTTTTCTTCCTCACAGGTGTAGGTTTTATCCTAGTTGTTCGGAGTATATGAAAGAAGCAATTCTAAAACATGGGATTATTCAAGGCGGTTGGCTTGGAGTAAAAAGAATTTGCAGGTGCCATCCGTTAAATGAAGGCGGATATGATCCGGTACCGGAAAAAGTTTAATAGGTTTCTAATCTAATAATATAATCAGAGTATTCAAAAATTTGTTCTTATTAGTTACAATACATAACATAGAATAAGAAAGGAGTTTTATACTATGGAGATTAAGGTTGTAGATAATGCCTCTGCTGTAGAAGCTGATATTCTTGTGGTTAACCAATTTGAAGGAGAGAAAACGACAAATGATTTAGCTAATAAATACGCAGTAGAAGAGGATAATTTTAAAGGTAAATTCGGTGAAACATATTTATTACCCACATACGGCAATGCACCATACAGAAAAGTGCTTGTCTTAGGTTTTGGTAAAAAAGAAGACTTTTGCCCGAATAAATTTAGAGAAGCCGTAGCAAAATCAGTAAAAAAGGCTATGCAAATGGAAGCAAAAAAAGTTGCATTTTTATTTGAAGGTGTTGATTTTGACTACTCGGAACAGTTTACAATGGGTGCTTTTATTGCCGATTATAAATTTGATAAATATAAATCAGAGAAAAAAGATAATCATATTAAAGAAGTTTTTGTTCAAGCATCAGAACAAGGTGTAAGAAAAGCAGAAAAAATTGCAACAGCTATGGCATTTGCCCGTAATTTAGCAAATGAACCTGCTCAATTTGCAACACCTGCTGAATTAGCTTCAATAGCTCAAGATTTGGGTTTGGATACCAAAATTTATGACAAAGAAGAGTGTGAAAAAATGGGAATGGGAGCATTCCTTGCAGTAGGTCAAGGAAGTATTAATGAGCCTAAATTTATACACATGAAGTATACTTGTGAGAACCCTAAAAAGAAAATTGCAATAATCGGTAAAGGTATTTGTTTTGATTCAGGCGGACTTGATATTAAACCTGCATCATCTATGCTTACGATGAAAGATGATATGTCAGGAGCTGCTTGCGTTTTGGGTGTAATGAGCATAATTAGAGAATTTAATCCTCAAGTTGAGGTTCACGGTATTATTGCAGCATGCGAAAATATGCCCGGTGGAAAAGCTTATAAGCCTGGGGATATATTAACAGCTAAAAATGGTAAAACTATCGAAGTCGATAATACGGATGCAGAAGGGAGATTAACATTAGCAGATGCTCTTTGTTATGCTTGTGAGCTTGGTGTTGACGAAGTTATTGACCTTGCAACTCTGACAGGTGCTTGTATGGTTGCTCTGGGAACCCATGCTGCAGGTATTATGGGGAATGATGAAGCTCTTGTCCATAATCTAATTGAAACTGCAAAACAATGTGGAGAAAGATTCTGGGAATTACCTTTATGGGAAGAATATTTTGATAGCTTAAAATCAGATGTTGCAGATATGAAAAACTCCGGTTCGCGCTGGGGAGGAGCTTCTGCTGCAGGTGTATTCTTACAAAAATTTGTCAAAGATGTTAAATGGGCACACATTGATATTGCAGGAACCGCCTTCCTCGAAAAACCGCAAAAAGAATTTATCTCAGGTGCAACAGGTGCAGGTGTCAGAACATTATTAAATTACATCTTAAAATAATAATGTAATATCAGAACACAAAATAAAAGGGGTTGTCCATGCTTTTTGTAGAACCCCTTTTATTTTTTTGTGTTTGTATGTGTTACAATCAAACTATGTATGAAATAAAAAATCGTATATATTTAGATTTTGACAAAACGCAAAAATCTGCAATATGCAATTATTTACGTTCAATTGTAAAGCAAAATCTTGATTTGTCATCCGGTGATATTCTTAATAAGTTTATAGACGACGAAAAATATTATTTGAAACTTAATGCTTCAAGGTTTCCTTTTATAGCTGAATACATTGATAATGCACAATTTTTAAAAGACAGTGTTGATTATATAAATGAATGTATAAAGTACTACAGGTACAAAGAAAAGCAAAGACCAATTATTCAGGCACAAAAAGAATTTGAAAAGAAAAAACGCAAATTTTTGCAGGAAGTAAAAATGTCTAAAGAAAATCCGACAAAAAAGCAGATATATTATTATGATAAGCTATGTAAAAGATATAATGTAGAAAAGAAAGATATAGAAACACTTTCGAAGTTAGATATAAAAAATGAAATAGAAAGCATACTTAATGAACATTCAGACGATTATAAAATTATTGATTGATAAAGGAATAGATGAAAGAGAAGCTAAACGCGAAGTAAAAATGCTGCTTGAACATTTTTGCAATTATTCGGACAAAGACGAGATTCTGGGACGTAAATTAACGGAAGAAGAATTAAGTATAATTAAAAATAAAGCTGAAGCTCGTATAGCTGACAGAACTCCAATTCAATATATAATTGGTGAAGCATATTTTATGGGTGATTTTTTTAAGGTTACTACTGATGTACTGATTCCAAGGCCTGAAACTGAACTACTTGTAACAAAGGCAATAGAACTGATAGACAATAACAATATGCAAAATGTTCTTGATATTGGTACCGGCTCCGGCTGTATCGCTTGCACAATTGCAAAGAAAACCAATGCTGTCGTGTTAGGAGTTGATATATCCTCTGATGCTCTAAGAATTGCACTGGATAATGTTACAAGACTTGGAATCAACAACCGTGCGGTATTTAGAAAATCTGATTTATTTTCAAAAGTAAGGGAAGAAGAAAAGTTTGATATGATTATTTCTAATCCGCCATACATTCCAATAGGTACTAAACTTGAACCAGAAGTTATGCATGAACCTCACATAGCACTTTTTGCAGAAGAAGACGGTTTGCAATTGTACCGAAAAATTGTATTAGAGGCTCCTAAACACTTAAAACATAACGGATGGCTGATTTTTGAGCTTGGAATTGGTGAAGCTGATTCTGTAAAAGCTTTTATGAATGAATATTTTGATGACGTTGAAGTAATAAAAGATTTAGCCGGAGTTGACCGTATTATTTACGGAAGATGCATATTGTAAATTTAAATCTCTTAATATTTCTTAACAAACTGTAGCAAAAAAGTCAATTTCTAAAAACTGAAATACTTTATATATACATAAGAGTATTTTATAAGGAGCTAAAATGAAAGAAGAAGAACTTTACGCTACAATGTCAGTTATTGCAGATCCTATTGATAATGTTTATAAATTAGATACAAGAGAAGCTATTGAAGAAATAAGAAGAATTTGCAGAATTTTTGATATTTCTGATAAACAAGCAAACAAACACAAAATGTTATCAATCAAAAATTTGGCTACATTTAGACTTGTATTAAGTAACAACTAACATTTAGCCGAAATATAAAGTGTAAAAGTCCTGAATAAACAGGGCTTTTTTGTTTGTACTTAGTTTAGTATATTTAGTATACCGGAATATCAATTGGGTTAATCAACTGAACCGTCAATACTTCGCCCTTGTTTATGTAAACATCTTGTCCTTTGCGAAACATATCCGCAACAGAATCGCCGATCAAATATCCTACGCCGCCTAAGAAACCGCCTACTGCACAAAACGGAGTCGTCAGATATTGTAATCCCGGATGGTCATCACCTACGCTTAATCCATAGTTGGTTGCACGTTTAGTTATATCTACACCTTTATCGTAATTTTCCTTTATAGCTTCACCATATCCCAGATTTTTATATAAACCGCCATCGTAGTATATTTTGTCATCACATTTTACAACCGATAAATCTAAAGGTATTTGTCTTCCGTTTGGAGTAACTACATGGTCAAAATCAAGATATATCATAGCACCTCTTGAGAATCTTTTTGCCATTTTTACACTGGAGATGCTGCCTCTTATTATTGATCCTTGAGGAAGAATAACTGTATGATTTGCAGATAGCTCATTTTTTAATGATGCTGTAAAAAAATCACCTTCAAGTCCGGATGATGTTGTTACGGGTTGTAAAAATTCCAACTGAAAACGTGTACCTGCAGCAATTCTTTTTGTTTTTGCATCAGCTTTAAATGTTCCTGCTGCGCTTGCGGTTAAATTCATAATAAAAAGTGCTAAAAGCGTTATAAATAATTTTTTCATCAATTTTCTCCTCTTCTAGGTTATATTTTATCACTCGTTTTAGCTAAATGCAATTAGGAGTCTTATTTTATAAATTTATCGCATATTGTAAAAAATATGTTACGATATAGTTATATATAAAGAATGAGAGGTTTTGTATGAATCATACTGAAAAATTTATAAAACTTAGAGAAGAATTTTCTAAAAAATTAGAGCCTGCATCTATTAATACAGAAAAATGCTGTTGGGAATTTTTTATAAATTCCATACCGGAAAATCGAGAAAAATATGAAGCGGCAGAAAATAGTATGCATGCTCTGTATAGGGATAAATTATTTTATAGTGAACTTAAGAAAATTGACAAAATCTCTTTATCTTCACATGAAGCCAAGCAGTTAAAAGATTTGCTTAGAGCTTTTGATGAAGAATTAAATACAGGTGATGAAAAGATGGCTTTAAGAAAAAAAGAAGCAGAGATTGGGCAAATCTATAATACTTATGTACCGACTATTGACGGAAAAGAAGTTACACGAGTGGATATTTCAAAAATTCTGCAAAATGAGTCAAATCCGGATATTCGAAGAAAAGCTTATGAAGCAAAAATTAAAGGGGGAGATTTGATTGTGAAAGATTTGATTCAACTCGTTAAAATGCGTAATAGCTATGCTTTAAAAAAAGGATTTAGTAACTATTTTGACTATATGATAAAAGAAGAATATGATGTTGAACCTGAATTTTTAGACAAACTTATCAATGATGTTTATTCTAAAGCGCAAAACAAGATTCAAATATTACAAGAAAAACGCAAAAAAGAACTTAAACTTGCATTTCATATAGATAACTTAGAAGCGTATCACTACGGACTATTGTTAGATACTAATCCTGAGAAGGATGTTAATCAAATACTGTTAAACAATAGTATTGAAGATATTGCAAAAAAAACATACGATGGTATGGGATATAATATAACAAAGCTCCAACAAGAAGGAAAAATTACTCTTGATTTATATCCAAGAAAGGGTAAAAACACTCATGGTTTCTGTTTTGGGGTCGAGGCAGGGAAAGATTCGAGAATTTTGGCAAACCTCATGAATAATGTTCAAAGTTTAGATACTCTTAATCATGAACTAGGGCATTGTATTTATGACTTAGGACTTTCATCCGAATTGCCTTTTTTTGATAGGACACCTGCATCATCAGCATTTACAGAAGCAATAGCAATGATGATGGGTGATATAATAAAAAGAGAAAATATCTTAAAAAATATCATTCCTGACGAACTTCTTTTAAAATTTAAGGAAACGCACAAAGAAGACGAGGCAAATTTTGTTTCCAGAAGCTTACAAATTATCGAATTTGAACGAAACCTTTATAAAGATCCGAATCAAGATCCTGCCAAACTTTGGTCAGAAATGAAACATAAGTATCTCAACAGAGAAGAAACTTCCGATAATGAATGGGCAACAATTCCGCACTATTTAACTCATCCTGGGTATTATCAAAATTATTTTAGAGCAACACTAATGAAGGCTCAAATATATAATCACCTTGTAAAACAGCTTGGCAAAATTACCGAAAACCGTAATACGGCAGAGTATTTGAATAAAAATATCTTTGCAATCGGTGCCTCAATAGATGAATATGAACTTATAAATCAATTGACAGGTAAGTCTTTAGGAATTGATGATTTTACTAATAGTTTATAGATTTATTGAGTAATTATTTTGCAAAAAGGTAATCTAGTATTGCATTAGTAGAAAGCTTTTTCATTGAGTCTTTGTAGTAGTATTCTTTGACTCTGTCACCACCATTTGCTACAACGTCACCTAATTTTTTCCCAAGTGCATACATTTTTTTATTATGTGAATTCTCAAAAAAATCAGGAGCTTGCATGTATACTGCTTTATCCTTCAATTCTTTGGATGGCGGAGTAATTATATCTTCAAATTTTATTACTTCTCTTTTTGTTACTTTTTTCATATTTTCCAAAGCGTTTATTGCTGACGGGAATTTGTACGACGGTCCTAATATCATAGTCCTAACCTTTCTTTTGCTATTTATATGTACTATCTTTATTTGTATTTACTATTTACTCACGAAAACTTAAATCCGGCAAGCTTTTCTTTAATACAGCTCTTACATTTGCCATTTGAGCTTCTATTGCATCATCTGTCATTGTTGAGTTTATATCCTGCATTTTAATTCTGAATGCAACAGACTTAAATCCTTCTTGAACATGTTCGCCTTGATACAGGTCAAACACTTCGCATCCATTGAATACGTTATTTGTAACTCCTTTTTTGACCAGTTTTTCAAGTTCATCCCAAGTTGTTTTTTCGGGAACGATTACTGCTAAATCCCTTTGTACTTCTGGGAATTGAGGAAGTTTCTTAAATCTTGTAACAGATTCATTATAAGATTCTATAATCACATTTAAATCCAATTTAAATATAAATGCACTTTGATTTAATTTTAATTTAGATTTTACTTCGGGATGAATTTCACCATAATAACCAACAATCGCAGGCTGTTTACCCAATAATGTTAAAACGGCAGTCTTGTATGGGTGAAGGCAGCCATGAGATTCTGCTAATGGGGAGTCAGCAAGTAATGCAAACTTTATACGTTTTGAAAGTCCCAATTCTTCCAATAATTTATCTACAATACCTTTAACCGTATAAAAATCAACATCACCTGTATTTTGCCATAAAGAATTTTGGACATTACCTGTTATTACACCTGCTAATGTCAATGTTTCTTTGACGCCTGATGATTTTTCATTATTTTCACTAACTTTTATGTAGCTTCTGCCGATTTCATAGCCCCAAAAATCCTTTTGGCCGTTGTCATAATTGTATTTCATACAATTTAATAAACTTGCAATTAATGTTTGACGAAGCATCGTACAATCTTCTGATGCAGGATTTTCCACAAATATTGCGTTTTCTCTGTCAAATGTCATATTAAACTGTTTTAATAAAGGTTCACCGATTAGCGAAGAAGTTTGGAGTTCGTTCAAACCTGCACTTCTCATAAGCTTATGAACTTTGTCCAATACTCTTTCAGCCTGAGAAATCTCAGCAGTGCCGGCTCTGTTTGGAAGAGTAGGAGTGATTTGATCATAACCGTTTATACGTGCAATTTCTTCAATTAAATCAATCTCTCTAGTAACATCATCCGCACGGAAAGAAGGTACTTCTATTCTGCAAGCTAATTCGTTTTTGCCTAAAATGGTAAAACCTAATCTTTCAAGTATTGTTAAAGCTTTTTCTGATTCAATATCACATCCTAATACACGTTTAATTTGAGGGAATCTCAATGTTATAGTAATTGGTTCCGGTTTATCATTACCGGTTTCTACATATCCTTCATATTTTGCATCTGCATATTTTACCAGTAATTCAACTGCTCTCATTAAGCCTTTGTGAACGGCTTGAATGTCTATGCCTCTTTCAAAACGAGCACAAGCATCCGATTTGTATCCTATGCTCCTTGAACTTTTTCTGTTATATTTTGATGTAAAATAAGCTGCTTCAAGCGCTAAATTCTTTGAGCTTTCATCAATCTCAGAATTGTGACCGCCAAAAACACCGCCAAGACAAACTGCTTGTTCTTTAGTTGCAATAACAACAGTATCATGAGTCATGGTACGTTCAGCTTCATCTAATGTTACTATTTTTTCACCATCATCTGCTCTTCTTACACATAAATAACCATTTAGTTTATCTAAGTCAAATGCGTGCAATGGAGTTCCATACTCAAGCATAACGTAGTTTGTAATGTCAACAACATTATTTATTGCTCTTATACCTGATGCAATCAGTCTTTTTTGCATCCAATCCGGTGATGGACAAATTTTAATTCCTTTCAAAATTCCGATTGAATAATATTTACAAATATCTGTATCTTTAATTTCAACTTCAAAATTTGTAGTTTTTTTATCTTCATAATCTCTATCATTAAGTTTAAGCGGTCTGTCAAATAGTGCACTAAGTTCTCTTGCAATACCGATTACAGACATCTGATCTCCTCTGTTGGCAGTTGGAGCTGTATGAATAATAAAATCTTTTTCAAAACCTAAGACATCTTCTACATTTAAGCCTAAACCCACATTAGGGAAAATTCTGTTTAATATTAATATTCCATCTTCGTCCTGATAATTTCTGTCAGCAACTCCCAATTCGTCATCAGAACACAGCATTCCTTGTGATTCAATTCCTCTGATTACAGCCGGAGTTAATTCAAACTGCTCACCGGTTTTTCTGTCCAAAACCTTGCTTCCAACTGATGCATAAGGTATAACTTGACCGACAGCAATGTTTTGTCCGCCACAAACTACGGTTTTTAAATCTTTACCCGTATTAACAGTTACAAGATGCAATCTGTCAGAATTTGGGTGAGCATCTATTTTTTCAATTTTAGCAGTAATTATATTTGTAAACTGAGGTTTAACTTCCTCAACTTCTTCCACTTCTAAACCGCTCATTGTAAGCTCGTGGGCGATTTGTTCTACACTTATATCTTTTAAATCGACTAATTCGTTTAACCAGTTTAATGAAACTTGCATATTTTACCTTCCCATTGATGTGTCTCTTATAAAATCGATAAATGATATTATTAATAATTTATCAATTTATACACAAATTATATTACAAAGAATAATAAAATAAAACGAATCTTATTATATCAGGCTTGATATTTAAATTTGTTTGTGTAACAATTGGCTTTGTGACAGGTTAATACTTAAAACTTATGGCAAGGTAGCTCAGTTGGTGAGAGCGCACGGCTCATACCCGTGAGGTCGAGAGTTCGAATCTCTCCCTTGCTATTTTTTT
>CADBTL010000072.1 GCA_902797575.1 uncultured bacterium | reverse complement strand
TCGGACGTTTTACCTCTCACAAAAACATTCACTGGATATTTTTGTTCGGCAGAGTGCCGACACCCCGAATAATCCAAGACGCACGTAGTCTGACTTGAAACCGTTCCCCAGAGTTTGCAGACAAAATTTTAATTTTTCCGCAAACTCTTAATTTATAAAAATCTTAATATTCATATTAAGATTATGCAAAGAAATCCGGTTTTTTGAAAAATTTAGTCTATAATAAAATTGCAAACAAAAGATGAATAAAAGGAGAACAACATGCAAACAGTTGAAGAAATTCTTAATAAGTTAGAGACAGCAGACAATACAACAAAAAATCAAATTGAAAATATATTAGTTGATCAAGGTTCAGAGGTTGTTCCTGAACTTGTAAGCCAACTTCAAACAACAAAAGGTGTAAAAAGAGGAGTTGCAGCTATGACTCTTATCAGAATTGGTGAAGCTTCTATTGAATACCTAAAAAAAGCTGCAAGTTGTAACAAAGATTTTGAATGGGTTGCTAAATATCTTATTTCTGAAATTCAAGGTGTAGCAGCATAAGATTTTAAAAATAACAAAAGACGGCTCTCTATATTTTAGAGAGCCGTCTTTTGTATAAATATTGAACTAATACAAATATTATTGTAAAGTTTATAAATATGGAAGAAAAAGTAAAAGTTACATTATATACAGATGGTGCATGCAGCGGGAATCCTGGGCCCGGAGGATACGGCGCCATATTGGTTTATATTGATTCAAACGGGGAAAAACACGAGAAGGAACTTTCTGCCGGATATAAGCATGTTACGAACAATCAAATGGAACTACTTGCTGTAATCGTGGGTTTTGAAGCGTTGAAAAAAGAAGCGGATGTTACTGTAATATCAGATTCAAAGTATGTGTGTGAAGCATTTAACAGCAATTGGATTGACGGATGGATTAAAAAGAATTGGAAAAACGTTAAAAATGAAGAACTTTGGAAAAGATTATTAAAAGCTGTTCACGGTCATAATATTAAATTTAATTGGGTAAAAGGTCATGCCGGTCATCCATATAATGAACGCTGTGATAAACTTGCTGTAAATGCCTACAAACAAGATAACCTCTTAGAACAAATAGACTAATTTAAACTCAAAAGAGAATAATGGCTAACGCAATTTTGTCTTCTTTATTTTCCCTTTTATCCTCTTCCACAAATTGTCTGAGCTACATATACACCTGAAGCAGACGCCTGAATTAATCCTCTTGTAACACCAGCTCCGTCACCTATAGTAAATAAATTTTTTACACCTTCTGTTTCAAGCTCATTTGTTAATTTTACTCTTGCAGAGTAGAACTTAACTTCTATACCATAAAGCAATGTGTATCTTGACGCAGTTCCGGGAGCGATTTTATCAAGCGCAAATAACATCTCTATTATACTTTTCATTTGTCTGTACGGAATAACTAAACTCAAATCACCAGGAGTTGCACAAGTTAATGTAGGTGTAATAACACTGGATTTAATCCTATCCGGAGTAGAACGCCTTCCTTCAAGCAAATCTCCAAATCTTTGAACGAGAATTCCGCCTGCAAGCATATTAGCAAGACTTGCAATATGCTGACCATATGCTATAGGTTCTTTAAATGGTTCAGTAAATTTTTTACTTACCAATAATGCAAAATTTGTATTATTAGTTTTAATATTTGCATAGCTGTGACCGTTTACAGTAGCTATTCCGTTGTAGTTTTCTTGAACTACTTCACCATTAGGATTCATACAGAATGTTCTTACTTCATCACC
Source organism: uncultured bacterium (assembly GCA_902797575.1). Classification (GTDB taxonomy): domain Bacteria; phylum Cyanobacteriota; class Vampirovibrionia; order Gastranaerophilales; family Gastranaerophilaceae; genus CAG-196. The sequence goes on along the minus strand of CADBTL010000072.1, from coordinate 6,087 downwards.
AAATGTTGGTGAGTGATATACAAGCTTTGACTCATACAACTTATCTGTAAGAGGTGCAAATACAGGAGCAGGTAATTCTACACGAACACCAACATCAACTGCATTATTAACCATGCCTATTTTATTTTTTGCAAATTCGTGAGTAAGCCAGTCTGCACCCTCTCTTCCGGGAGCAATAATTGTATACTCAGCTTTAATTGTGTCCCCGTTATCCAGAACAATTCCTTTAACTTGTTCGCACTCAACAATTAAGCTTTCTGCCCTAACATTATTTAAAATTGTGATTCTTTCATCAAGATAATCTTGCATATGTTTAAGAACGTCTAAACTTCTTTCTGTTCCTAAGTGACGTACCGGAGAATGAACTAATTTTAGTTCAGCAAGAACTGCTTGACGTTCTATTTCGCGGAATACTTCCATATTAGTACCAAAAACTTCATCTGTAGCACCATGTTCAAGGTACATGTCATCAGCATATTTAATTAATTCTTCGACTTTTTGTCTTGGCATATAGTCTACAAGATGACCACCGACATCAGGAGTTAACGTAAGTTTTCCGTCAGAAAATGCACCTGCACCGCCCCAACCACAAAGAAGTCCGCAGCGCTTGCAGTTTACGCACTTTGGCGAGCCTTCACGAATCGGGCATTTTCTCTTTTCAATCTTCTGTCCTTTTTCAATAAGAATAACTTTCCAATCAGGTTTAAGTTTTACTATTTCCAAGGCAGAAAAAATACCTGCCGGTCCTGCACCGATAATCGCTACATTATACATATTCATACTCCTCAGTCACATAACGTCGTACAGTACAAGCATACATAAAATAATAATAAATAACAAGCATATTATTTAATAAAAACGCTCTTTTTTTTGACATTTTTTGAATTGTAATTAATCATCTAAATAGATGTATTAAAAAGCATAAACATGCTCCATAATACATGTGTGAGAATATATTATGCCCTTTAGATACAGATTACAGAAAGTTTTGGATTTTCGTATCCGAAAAAAAGAACAGCAGTTAATTGTTGTTCAAAAAGCACAACAAGCTGTATACGAAGCAGAAGAACGTATAAGACAAAATGAAGCAGAAATACAGCAAACTATCCAGAACAAAAAATCTGCAGACTTCAGAATGATGGAATACTACGATAATTATCTGCACCACCTTTGGGACAAGGCAGATGCACTTGAGCAAGAACGAATAAGGTTGCAAGAAATACTTGATGAAGAAAATCGAAAACTTGTAAAGTGTGAGCAAGAAGTAAAAGTTGTAGAAAAGCACAAAGAAAAACAAAAAGAAGCATTCATCGAAGAAGAAAAAAAAGCAGAATTAAAACAATTCTCAGAAATAGGTGTTCAACGTTTCTTTATACAAGGTAGAGAAGCAGCAGAGGAAGCATTAGAAGAAGAACAAAACTATAAGGAACAACATTAAAATGGAAATCAACAACTCATCAGGAATTAATTCAACAAATTCAACTCAAAACTCAAATAAATCAGCGATAAAAACAAGCACAAGCGAAAGTTTTGCGTCTCAACTTAAGACAGCAAAAAACAGTCAAGATACTGCAAAAGCAGAAGATGATAATAAAACAGAAACAGAAGATACCAAAAAGGATTCTGCCAAAGAAATAAAAGATGGTGAAACTGAAGATGTAGATAATGCTATCGACGGATTGAAAGAGGCCGTTGATGAAATGAATAAACAAAAACCAGATGAAAAATCAAAAAACGAAAAGGATTTAAAAGTGATAGATAATAATATGAATCTGCAAGAACAGGCTGAAATGTTGAATTTACAAATGGGTGCAAATATGAATTTTAACAGCGATAATCAGCAATTTGCGGAATTTTTAAATCAAGAAAATTCAAAAAATAAATTACGTGCAACAGCAAAAGATTTAGCAGAAGAAAAAGCTATAATGCATACAATGGAAGAAAATTTAGCTATGATAAATAAAAGTCAGGCTCTAAAAGATAAACAATCAACTGTCACTATACACAATGATGAAGGAATTAAAAAAGTTGATTCACAAACGAATCTAACAGTAGAAACTATTGTTAGCTATGATAATGTAGTCATGGATAAAGCTGATGTAGACTTTTTTGTAAATCTCGTGGATAACGGTTCAGTTGAAATGAATGAAGTTCAGAATACAAAAAAATCAGCACAAGTATCTAAGACATTAGCTGATTTACTTGCTAAATCAATGAATGATAATAAACCTGTAAGAATAGATTTTGACAATAACATTTCTGTCATTATAAAAATAAGTAAATCAGGAAAAATATCAGCAGATTTTCTTCCAAGTTCACAAATAGCAGAAGCTTATTTAAAAGAAAATTTACCAATTCTGAAACAAAGATTTGATGACAAAAATATAGATTATGATGAATTAAATCAACGTAAACAGCAAAAACAAGATACTCAAGATAACAAAAAGAAAGGTCGAAAAGATGAATGATATATACACAACTGCGCTGAATACACAAAAAGCCACTAACCAGTGGATTGACTATATTGCCGAGAACATGACAAACGTATATACACCCGGGTATCGCGAAAATAAGATTAATTTTAATACATTTTTAACAGGTGTTGTCTTAGATAATAATGTTAAAAATCAAGGGCAAGGTAAATCTATTCCTGGTACGTCCGATGAAAATTTGTTCTTTGAAGGTAAAGGATTTTTTGTCTTAAGAACAGCTGAAGGTGAAGTTAATTATACAAGGCTGGGTGAATTTACATTTGACTCGGAAGGTGTATACAGAGCCAGAAATGGTTCAGCTGTTCAAGGATATATTCTTAACGACAAAGGTGAAATTATGTCCGGAACAAAAGCTATAAGCGCAGATTTGTATGAAGAAACTGCTTTAAAAGGTGGCGCAATGAGCATTCCTACGACAAATATTAAACTATGGATAGATCCAAATAATGGTAAATTTTTAGGTAAATATGATGAGTATGAAATAAAAAATGACGGTACTATATACGGTAAAGCAGATGGCGGCAATCGTTCGGTACCTCTATACAAAATTGCAACAGCGAATTTCCATAATCCAAATGGTCTGTTTGATAAAGGCAGCGGTATATTCGAAGAAACCACCGAATCAGGTAAGCCTGTTGTCGGAAGAGGAGAAATTCGTTCAGGGTTATTAGAGCAGGCAAATACTGATTTTAAAGCTAATATTGCAAATTATCAACAAGCAAAAGTACAATTAGAGATTGTTAACGCTTTAATCAAAGCAAACAAACAGCTATTGCAATCAGCCATGGAATTAGCAACTCAATAAAAATAAATTTACATAAACACAAAACTTTCATATTAGTTAAACTCCGTTTTAAGGGAATTAAGGGATTCTTTAATTCCTTTTATTTTTTTTCTTGTGCTCCATTCACATCAGTGATATAATCACATCGTTAGATAAGGAAAGGTTATTATATGAAAAATGCGTTTGTATATATGTTTAAAACTGATAGCATAAAGAAAAATCTTTTTAAACTTTGGCTGCTGTTATTCTTTGCTGAATTACTTTTAAATTCTACAGGAATATTTAATCCTTTAGTCCTTCAAGGTAAATTCAATTTGATGTATTACCCTATTCTTTTAACAGGATTGGCTTTCTCATTGATACCTTGCGGTTATGGCATGACTTCTTTAAAAGAGTATTTAAAAGATAATTTTGAATTAGTTTCTATAGATATTATTAAAAATTTTGTAACAGGATTTAAATTTGCATTATCATATCTTTTATATGCAGTTATTTTATTCGGAATTTTAACAGTTTTTGCAAAGCTCAATCTGTTTTTTATAAATAAGGAATTGTCTCCCATCTCCTTTATTATTGTAGCTTTGTCATTTTTAATTCTTATAACATCCGCTTTTATTTTCATTGCGCAAGTCTGTAAATTTGCAAAAACAGAAAATATTTTTTCATTCTTGAATATTCCTTCAATTTTTAAAATTATAAACAATAACATTAATAAATATTTTGTAGGATTTATACTATTTGTAATTTTAATGGTGATTTTTTCCTCTGTAAAAGCAATGCTATTACCTTTTTTTGTTGCTAAAGGTTTTATGTTTATGCTTATATATTCACTCATTTTATCTGTTTTTAGTACATACTGTGCTTTAGTATTTCTATATATATTCAGAAAATCTGTAAATGCTGATTATATAGATTAATGTATTAAACACGTGAGTTAAAAAATGAAAAAATATATAATTACATTGTTTGCAATATTTTGTTTTCAACCATTAGTTTGTGCAAATTCTATTAATCCTGCACTGTATCAAGTTATACAGAAGAATCAATATCAAAATCATTACAGACGATATAATACCAATAGAGTGATACCATATTGGCAAGCCCAATCTAACTATTCCACAAGAGGAAGAATTTATCAAAACTACTCCGGCTACAGTAACTATATTAATCAACCAAGTCCTAACAGGAGTTACAGATGATAAATATAGATTTTTTAACTTTAAAGGCATTTTTAATCGAAAATATAGATTTTTTGATAGGTTCGAGACTTCAAAAGATTCAACAGCCAACAAGACGAGATTTTATTTTATCACTCAGGAATAGAGGCGAGTCTAAAAAATTATACATTAATATAAATCCGCAAATTTATCACATTGCGTTTATGAGCAAACAAAACGAAGAAAGACGTTCAATTTCTATTCCATCAAAGCCGCCAATGTTTTGCATGCTGCTTAGAAAATATTTAGAAGGTGCTTTTATTACTGACGCTCTAACTATCGAAAATGAAAGAATTCTTGAGCTGCATTTTGATACTTATGATGAATTATCACAAAAGCGTTTTTTATGTTTAACAATCGAACTTATGGGCAAACATTCAAATGTTATACTTTATGACAAAGAAACTTCGATAATTATAGGATGTGCACATAATGTCGGTTCAGAAAAAAGCCGATATAGAGAGTTACAAGGCGGATATAAATATATTTACCCGCCAAAACAGGAATTTAAATTATCAAATGAACTTCATAACCAGTTTTTGGGATTATCAGAAGAAAAAATCAATTACTATCTTAATACAAACCGGTTTTCACCGGCTTCTAATAAAAGTTCTTATACTTTATTTAAAGAATTGTTACCTGATTCTATAGAAGAATCGTCAATAAACAATATGCTTGATAACTATTATTCAAAAATTCAAGAAAGTATTAATTTAAAAAATGAAAAAAGTAAATTGGAAGAAATAATAAATTTAAAATACAAAAAAATCAAAAATTCGATTATGCAAATATCTCAACTTCTCAGAAAACGCGATAATACTGAAAAATATAAATTATATGGTGATTTATTAACGGCTAATTTGTATCAAAAATGTGATTACAAAGAAATCATAGAAGTTTTTGATTATATACATAATGAAAATATAACAATTAATTTAGACAAAACTAAAACTTTAAACGAAAATGCTCAAAGATATTATAAACTATACACAAAATCAAAAAATACAAAAATTAAATCAGAAGAGATGTTATCCAATTTAAATATAGAAAAAGAGTATTATGAAAACATCTTGTACAGCATTAAAACTGCAGAGAGACTGGTTGATTTAGAGGATATAAAAACAGAACTCGGGATAACTACAATCAAGCCTCAAAAGCAAAATAAACCTATTGTAGAAAAAATAAATATAAACGGTTTTGATGTTTACATAGGGAAAAATAATAAACAGAATGACTATATTGTATCAAAACTTGCAAAAGACAACGACCTATGGTTCCATACAAGATTGTGCGCCGGTTCACACGTATTATTAAAAACTAATGGCATAGAGCCGGATGAAAACTTAATATTTGAATGCTGTAAACTGGCGAGGAAATTTTCTTCTGCTGCGCAGCCATCTAAAGTAGGAGTAATCTATACAAAAGCAAAATATCTTCAAAAACCACCATCAACTCCGCTTGGATATGTAACTTACAAGAATGAAAAAGAAATTTTGGTATAAAAATATATAGAGTTTGCGGAAAAATTAAAATTTTGTCTTGAATTTGCTCCACGCTCGGAAAGTTTCGCCTTTGAACTTTCAGTTCCGGTCGG